>JABTUF010000007.1:300000-420213 GCA_015075645.1 Burkholderiales bacterium
AACGGGTGCAGCGGGTTCTGCTGCTGCAGGTGGGTGCGCGCGGGGCTTGCGGCTGCGCAGGGTGAAGATCACGCCGGGCACCAGGCCGAGGTCGGGCTGCGCCGGCACCACGGCATGCAGCCCGTGGGGAACATGGGCGAGGTCGCCGTTGGCCTTGATGTAGTTGAGCAGGTCCATGCGAAAATCGTTGAGGCCGAGGTCGGTGATGGAGACGCCGGTCTTGAGGTCTTCCATTTCGATCACTTCGTCCTGCAGACGGCGCAACTGCTCCTTGCGGTAGGCGACGTCGTTGGCCTGGGCGTTGAGCACGTTGTCGTCGCCGGTGGCGGTGACGTCGGCGATCATCATGCGGTTTTCGACGCGCTCCTTGAGGTTGATGTACTCGTCGAGGCTGATGTCGGGCCAGTAATTGACCAGCTGGATGCGGGTCATTGCGCGAGCCGATGCGGTCGATGCGGCCGAAGCGCTGGATGATGCGCACCGGGTTCCAGTGGATGTCGTAGTTGATGACGTAGTCGCAGTCCTGCAGGTTCTGGCCTTCCGAAATGCAGTCGGTGCCGATGAGCAGATCGATCTCGCGCGACTCGTCCGGGCAGATGACGGCCTTGTCCTTGGAATGCGGCGAGAACAGGGTGAGCAGGCCCTGGAAGTCGTAGCCCTGGCGGCTGCCCGGCATGTGGCCCAGGGTGGAGTGCGGCGCATCGCTGCCGGTGACCTTGGCGCAGTGCACCTTGTGCTGATGCAGCAGGGGCTTGGCCAGATGGTCGTAAAGATAGGCGGCGGTGTCGGCGAAGGCGGTGAAGATCAGCACCTTGCGGTTGCCGGGATTGATCGGTGAAGCCAGCTTGCTGGCGATCCTGGGTTTTCAGGTGTTGCAGCTTGGCATCGTCGCCCGGCGTGACCTTGGCCATTTCGGCCAGCAGCGCATCGATGAGGGCCAGGTCCGCCCGCAGATCGCGTTCCCAGGAGGGCAGATCCATGTCTTCGAGGTTGATCTGCACCTTATTGCCGATGGTGGCGTCGCCGGGCAGCGGGAACTCGTCGTCCTCGTACTCGATATCCTGAAACGCGGCGGTGACGTCGGCAAACGCGCCGGCCGCGCCGGTCTGCCTGAAGCCGGCGATCTTCTCCAGGGCGTCGCGGTGGCAGCGTTGCAGGCTCTGCGAAGGTCAGGCGGAAGGAATGGACGGAACTTTCCAGCCGCTTGAGCAGGTTGGTGGTCATCAGCGCCTGCAGGCTGCGTTCGCGGTCGACCTGCTTGAGCGTGCCGCCGCCGCTCGACACCTCAGTGTCGTACAGGTCCTCGTACTTCTTCAGCCGACTGGGCAAGATGTAGCTGACCGGGGCGTAGACGGCGAGCTTGAGCCGGGACAGTTGCTCGAAGATCTCGTTGAAGCCCATCACGTCGACCCGCTCGGTCAGCGGCCGATGGAATGACAGAGGTTTGCGGCGCTCCGGAAAGTGGCCGATGTCCTTGGTGTCGTAGAAGGTCTGGATGTGCTTGCGCGAGCGCGCGATGGTGACGCTATCGAGCAACTCGAAGAAGTCGAAGTCCAGCGCGTCAAGGATGGCGCGTGCGGTGCGCTGCTCTGGCGGCAGCTTGGCCCAGACGTTGAAGGCGGCCTGGGCGCGGGCGGAAGATGCCGTCGATGTCGCGTTCCGTGCGCAGCTTGTTGTCGAGTGCATCGCTGTCGCCCTCGTAGGCCAGCGCCAGCTGGTTGCGCAGGTCGTTGAAGCGGTTGTTCACCGGCGTGGCCGAGAGCATCAGCACCTTGGTCTTCACGCCCTCGCGGATGACCTTGTTCATCAGCTTCTGGTAGCGCGTTTCCCTGTCCTTGAAGACATCGTTGTTGCGGAAGTTGTGCGACTCATCGATGACGACCAGGTCGTAGTTGCCCCAGTTGATGCGGTTCAGCGGTGTGCCGAACGACTCCCCGCTGGTACGGCTCAAGTCGGTGTGGCACAGGACGTCGTAGTTGAACCGGTCGCGCGCGAAGATGTTGGTCTTGAGGTTGCGGTTGTAGTTGAGCCAATTGTCGGCGAGCTTCTTGGGGCAAAGCACCAGGACGGATTTGTTTCGCAGCTCGTAATACTTGATGACGGCCAGCGCGGTGAAGGTCTTGCCGAGGCCGACACTGTCGGCGAGGATGCAGCCGCTGTAGGTTTCCAGCTTGTTGATCAGCCCGGTGGCGGCATCGCGCTGGAAGTTGAACAGCTTTTGCCAGATCAGGCTCTGCTGGTAGCCCGTGCGGTCGTTGGGCAGCACGTCCTCGCTCACGTCTTCGAGGAACTCGTTGAAGATGTTGTAGAGCATCAGAAAGTAGATGCTCTCGGGCGAGTTCTCCTGATAGACGGAGGCGATGTGCTCGCAGATTTGCGAGGTCACGTCTTCCAGCTTCTCGGCGTCGTGCCAGATCTGGTCGAACAGGCTCAAGTAGGTGGCCGTGAACGTCGGCTCGTCCAACTTGTTGACCAGATTGGAGACGGCGTTGCCTTGCTGGTAGCCGAGATCCACGGCCGTGAAACCGTGCAAGGGCATGTAGGCGATATCGCCACCTGCCGACTTCACGCAGGCAAACGGCTGCATCGGAGCCTTGCTGCGATTGCTCTTGAACGTGGCCTTGCGGCGCAGCCAGTCAGCGCACTCCTTTGCGATGGCGCGCTGGTTAAGTTTGTTGCGCAGCTGAATCTCGAAGTCGCTCCCGTAGAGGCTGCGTTCGCGGTCGAGCTTGGGGATGTGGAATCTCGCGGCGCTCCTGAGAATCTTGTCGGTCACTTCGTCGGCGACAAAGGCGGGAGCGGTGAAGATGAAGTTCAGTTCGTCGATCCTTTCCAGCTCGGCCTTCAGCGCTTCGAACGCGTACATCGAGAAGCAGGATGCCGCGACCTTCAGTCGGGCGCCCGGCTTGAGCGTTTGCTTGAGATCGTCACCGAGTAGGCGGTTGATGTTGTCGATGATTTCCATCAGTGCTCATCCGGCTTCTTCTTGTTGTGGATGCTCGCGGCGATCCACTGATCCAGCTCCACACGGCGGAAGCGCCAAGTGCCCCCTAGCTTGAACGCTGGAATCTCGCCGCTTGCTGCTAGGCGATAGACCGTCCGCTTCCCTGCTTTCAGGAACACCGCGACCTCGTCGATGGTGAGGATCTCGTCTGGCTGCTCGCCCATCTAATCACCCGCGGGAAGCGGAACATGGGTTGGACGCCTGCGCATATTGTCGCAGCTGGGCATGATCGTGCAAACTTGGCAAGCCTTGGCGAGGAACGGACAGCTCGCTTTGGTGAGGACGACACGAAGGGACCTGAGGGCCCTGGCGTCGCAAGGCGAAGACCAAGATGAGGCCTTCTATCCACGGCCGCGCGATCGGCGCCTCTAACGCAAGACTCGCGCGGCGGTGGGTAAGCCGCCTGTTCGGACCGACGTTCATCGTGCCGTCCGCACTGCTGACGGGTTGGGCAACTCTGCAGCCGACGGCGCTCTGCCCCAGTCGACCGCTGCGGTTGCATCGACGCAATCGTTGGCGCAGAGTCGTCGCGTTCGCGCTGGCTGAGTCAGCCCGGCTGATGCCCGTCACCGCATCGCCCCAGCCCGCTCGCGCGGGCACCAGAGCCGGCCACATCTCCTGAAACCCGGCGGCCGAGAAGGCCTGGAGATACGCGTCAGGCTTCGGCGACGAAGCGCCTGCACTGCCGCAGTCGATCGTGCGAGACCGTAGCGGCGTCGATCGAGCAGCCTCTGCTGCAGCTTCGGCCGCGCCCTGTCCCAGCACCACCTGCGCCAACCGCGTCGTCACTACGCGGCGCCAGCCAGTAGTGACGACGCGCACGCTGCCCCAGCGCACGTGCGGTTTGCCGGGGCTGTCGCAAGTGACGGCCCCACGTGACGGCCTTCCTGGCGCGTCAAGACCTCGGACCGCGCAACGTGGTCCGCACCCCGCCCGCTCCCCGCGGGCCTTGTGAGCCAGCGCCGCCCGGCGCACCCAGAGCCCTGGGGCAAGGGCTCACCCGATGGATCGCCTTCCCGCAGGAAGCGCCATCGGTGCCAACGCCGCGTGCCGCGGCGGCCAGCAATGACTCGGCACGAAACGGGAGTGGTGTCCCGTGTCCCTCGTGGTTCCCGCAGCGCTTCGGCGCCCGGGACGGACAGAAACACTGACCTGACCGACCAAACACCAGCGACAGCGAGAGATGACAACCGAGGGGCAGCCGACAGGACGAGGAACGATGCCAGCAGCAGCCGAATGCGCAACCTGAACTACGAGCTGAAGCAGCTGTGCCGTCGCAACCGCGACGGCAGCTTCGCGACGCAGCGCGATCGCGAGCGCGTGCTCGACCTGGTAGCCAGTCAGCTGCACGACATGGGCTACCGACACATGGCCGCGGCAAGCCTCAAGCCCAAGCACGTCGAGCGCCTGGTCGAGCGCTGGCAGGCGGAAGGCCTGGCCGTGGGCACGATCAAGAACCGGATGGCGGAGCTGCGATGGTGGGCCGAGAAGATCGGCAAGCAGAACGTCATCGCGCGCGACAACGACCACTACGGTATCGGCCACCGGCAGTACGTCACCAACGTCAGCAAGGCGCGCGAGCTGAGCGGCGGTGAGCTGGCCAGGATCACCGACCCCTACACGGCGATGTCCCTGCGGCTGCAGGCGGCCTTCGGGCTACGGCGGGGCGAGTCGATCAAGATCCGGCGGAGTGGGCCGATCGTGGCGACCGGCTGGCGCTCAAGGACACCTGGACCAAGGGCGGGCGGCCGCGCGAGATCCCGATCCGCAACGCGGAGCAGCGCCAGGTGCTCGACGAGGCCAAGGCGCTTGCCGGCAGGGGCAGCCTCATCCCGGCGGAGCGCAGCTACGTCGAGCAGTTGCGGCGCTCGAGTACCAATGCGCGGCCGCCGGCGTGCACCGCATCCACGGCCACCGCCACCAGTACGCGCAGACCCGCTACCGCGAGCTGACCGGGTGGCCGGCGCCGGCCGCCGGCGGGCCGCGCTCGCGAGAGCTCACGCCCTCGCAGCGCGAGCTCGACCGCGAAGCCCGGCTCACGATCAGCCAAGAGCTCGGCCACGAGCGCGAACAGATCACGGCGGTGTACCTCGGCCGGTGACTCTCTCTATTGGATTGCGGACTTTGGCCGGTCGTGACGGGTGCAATCAGATCGTTGTGGCGCACACGTCGGGCAACCCGCATGCGGACGTTTGACGTCTGAGCTGCACATTGAGCGCCACAAAACACGGCGCTCAGACCGCTCAAGCTGGCATCCCATCCCACGATTGCCCGTTCAGTTCGCGCCCGTGCGCCTTCTTCGAGCGCTTCTGCCTGTCGGCACCCCCGGCACCCCATTGCTTGAAAAAGAAAGCAACGTCCGCTTCGTCGAGCACTGACGGCGCACGCCTCTCCTGCCCCACCAGCGCGCATTGGCGCGCGCGCGCCCTGATTCGCCGCCGACGATGACCCAATGAATGTCACTTGAGGTCTATTCGGCCTACGTCTTCCAATAGCGGTTCCACGGATAGAAAGCGGATCGTCGCGTCTACTTCACGCAGGACGTCAATGCGAGGGACTCCAATCGCTTCACGCGATTCTCGACCGAGACGCCTTCGCTGTATTGGCGGCACGCGCCGAGTACGGCAGAAGTCGCGCATGCGCTCGGCGCGCTTGGTCAGCACTTGGAAGGTATGCCAATGCGCCTGCGCGCTATGACCTGGAAGACACTCTCGACATGGTCGAACGGCACCTTCTCGTGGAAGAGGTCGGACATCGAGTTGACGAAGTAGACCGTCGGCTTACGTCGTTCCAGCGTGGGCTCAGCCAAACGCTCGGGCATCAATGCGAGCTTGAACCCGCGCTCGTAGCCCTTCAGGCCCATTGCCTGCAGGCGACGAGCCATGCCTTCGGCGTAGCAGTTCTTGCAGCCAGGCGAGACCTTTGTGCAACCGATGGTCGGATTCCAGGTCTGCTCGGTCCACTCGATGCGACTATAGGTGCTCATGCTCAGTCTCCTGTTCGTTGGAGGCGGTCGCCATCCTTGCAGTGCAGCGGCTTGTCGGGCGGCGGCGGCTCGCATCAAGTTCCGGACGCGGCCGGCGTCGATCAAGCGCACCAGCGACGCCTGTAGGTCGCCGGGGAACCAGTCCTTGTCTTCCAGGATGTCGGCGAAGGCCTTTTCGTCCACGCGGCGCTCCCCGGCAGCGAGATAGTGGAGCCAGAAATGATCGACGTCATCAGCACTGGCGTGACCGGCCTCAGTATCAACAGCAGTGCCGAACATGTCCTGGACTCCGGTTTCGCGCTCGCGCTTGGCGTCGCGGAGTTCAGCCCGCACCTGCTTTTGCACCAAGTCCACGGTTTCCGAAATCGTCATGAACTCGATGACGCCCAGTGGATGTGTAGTGACATAGACGAGGTGGTACTTGGGCCGTTGTTTTTCGCGGTCTAACACGCGCACATAGGCGGAGCGGGGCGGAAACTGCTTGCGAGTGGCGTCGACACACACCCTCTTCAAATTGCCGCGGTAGGCCTTCAAGATCGCATGTTCACGCTGTGCTGGCGTCATGTCATCGACGCTGATGGCATCGCCAAGCAACTCTGCCATTTCGCTGCGCCACTCGCGCATCGACATCGTGCGATTGACGAAGTCGTACATGAAGTTGATCAGAAACTCAGAGCGCGGGCGCTCGAGCAGCGGCTTCAGCGTACCGACGCCGACATCCTTCCAGCCCTTTGGGTCGATAAAGAAGAAGGTAAACGCGTCTTTGCCCGCCCATTGCAGGACGTCGGCGCGTTTGGCAACGAAGTCGCCGTTCCATGCCTCGGCGTGCATGCCGCTGGGGGTGTTGTCGGCCAGATAGGCTTGGAGCCTGGCGAAGGGCCCAGGCTCCTTCTCGATGTACAGCGCGCGGATCGTCGCAGAGACGCCGTTCCGGCCGAGCTTCTGCCGCACGACATCTAGCGTTTGCAGCGAGATCGCGATGGACGTGCTCTTGAGATCATCGGAGACGTCACCCCAGGGCCCCGCGAAGCAGTCGACGTATCGGAGTTCGATGTGCCCGCCCTTCCGGGCTGCGCCGCCCACGATGAAGAACAGCTTCTCCAGGTAGCCCTTGAGCAGCTCATGCTTGATGAAGGCCTGCTCGCGCCCGTCATAGGCGTCAGGCACCGCCCCGATTTTCGCCAAGGTGCCTCCGTTGACGACCGAACGATCGTTCGGTAGCGTAAGCGAATGGATGACGACGGTCAATATCTTGATGCACTGCGCGCCTACTACGCCCAGCACGGCGTCCTTCCGTCGTACGCCACCATCGGGCGGCTGGTCGGCATGTCCTCCAAGGCCTCTGTGGCCGAGATGGTTGAGCGCCTGAAGCGAGCGAGCTACTTGGACAGCACACCGGACCGCCGGCTACAGCCCGGACGCCGATTCCACGACCGTGAAGTAGCTGACTATGTACGTGCTGGCCAGCCGAGTTCCAGCGGCGACATCCTCACAGAGACCCTGAGCCTTGATTCCTACCTGACGAGAAATCGCCGCAACACAGTCCTGGTGCGCGTAAAGGGTGACTCAATGACCGAAGCGGGCATTCTGGAAGGCGACATTGTGGTGGTGACGCGCCGGCCCGATGCTCGTGCAGGCCAGATCGTCGTCGCGATTATTGACGGTGAGTTCACGCTCAAGCGTCTTGCTTTCGAGCGCGGTCGGCCCGTGCTACGCGCGGAGAACAGCGTCACCCGCCGCCAGGCCGCGCGGCGGATTCGAAGTCTTTGGGGTTGTGGTGGGATTGGTTCGCCGATACCCGTAGGTGGGCAGAGTCGGCGCAGCGGTCACATCAAAGTGCGCGCCACCAGGGTTGGCCACGTGATCGCCGGGCTACCCGTCAGCAGTACTGACAGAAAAGAAAACGCCCGGGCAACCGTGAGGCTGCGCCGGGCGAAGGGGAGGACTAGGCGGCGTGGGCCACCTCCTTCCAGTCGCCGGGGGCCAGCTCGATGAGCTTGCCGCCGAGCGCCTCGAGCTCGGTGGCACGGTCGTAGTCGTCGACGTCCTGCGAGAAGTGCGTGACGGCGTTGACCAGGCCATAGGCGCTCAAGTCGCCTTCGACGATGAGGTGCCGCAGCACGCCGGCCCGCTCGGTGTCGTTGAGCGTGTAGCGGTTGGCCAGCACCTCGACGGACTTCACCGGGTCGCCCGTCAGACGGATGTCGCGCGTCTTCTGCAGCTTCTGCGCGACCTGCCGGAACGTCGCTTCGGAGACGGCCGCCTCGACCACGTCGCGCACCTTCAGGAAGAAGGCCCGGTCGTCGGCGGCGAGGGTGTCGTCCCTGAACACCTGGACCGACTCCGCTTCCGTCGTCAGCGCGCGCCCGACGTGCGTCTTGCGCAGCGCGTGGTCCGACGCGATCAGACCGTTCCTGCACACCAGCCGGAAGATCAGCGGCTGCACCGAGAGCGTGCCGCAGCCGACCTCCGAGTTGGTGATGACGATGCCGGCCTGGACGATGTCGCCGGGGGCGACTTCGAACTCGACGCGGGGCGTCACGACCTTCAGGTACATCTTCGTCTCGGTCAGTTCGACCGATTCGAAGCGGGCACCTTCCAGCCGCTGCAGGATCGGCAGGACGTTCTCCGCAAGATCGAAGTTGTCCAGCCGGCGGTAGCGGTCCGACAGCACCGCCCTCACCTGCCCGTCCAGCGTGCGCAGCATCCGGCGATCGCCGTCGGACTGCAGCCAGGTGTTGACGTTGCGATCGAGCAGCGCGGGCTGCTCGGTGCGCATGCGCTCGAAGTAGGCGAACGGGATCTTGAGCTTGTCGGCGAGCTGCCGGCGGCCAGACCCGTGACGCCGTATTCGCCGTCGCCCTGGCGGGAGTCGACGATCAGCTTGAGGTCGCCGCCCTCATCGGTACGGCACTGCAGGAACGACGAGGGCACGACCAGGTCGCGCTTGGAGGAGATCTGGCGCTCGAGTTCGCGGGCCAGGTCGACGAGAGTACGTCCGCTCTTCATGGTGAGACTCCATAGAGGTTGCGGAGACGGCCCCCGCCATGCGGGGATGCACATCCCCGCTGGGGTGAAGAACCGGACCGGGGGATCCCGATCCGGATGGGGTGCGCGACGGAAGTCGCGCGGGGTTCACGGGCTACAACAAGGCCGCGTTCGGCGAACGAGACGGCGTTGCTGCCGGCGATCACGATGTGGTCGAGCACGCGGATGTCGACCAGGGCCAGCGCCGAACGCAGCGACTGGGTCAGGAACTCGTCGGCCCGGCTGGGCTCGGCGACACCCGACGGGTGGTTGTGCGCCAGGATCACGGCCGCTGCGTTCAACGCCAGCGCCCGCTTGACCACTTCACGCGGGTACACGCTGGTCTGCGTGAGCGTCCCCCGAAACATTTCCTCGGGCGCGATGACCCGGTTCTGTGCATCGAGGAACAGCACCATGAAGACTTCGTGGTGGCGCTCGGCCATCGTGATCCGCAGGTACTCGCGCACCGCGGCTGGTGAGGCCAGCATGTCCCGCTCGCGCATCGTCTCGGCCAGAGCGCGACGGACCAGTTCCCTGGCCGCCAGCAGCTTGGCTCCGACGGACGACGACGGCACCTGCTGTGCCACTTCCGCGTTCAGCAGCCGCGACAGGCTGCCGCTCGCTTCCTTCAACAGATTCGCTGCCGTTCGCGGCCCCACCAGCGTGCTGAGCAGGGCGGCGTCGGACATCGACTCGATCGATCCGCACATGG
Source organism: Burkholderiales bacterium (assembly GCA_015075645.1). NCBI lineage: Bacteria > Pseudomonadati > Pseudomonadota > Betaproteobacteria > Burkholderiales > Burkholderiales bacterium. The sequence continues at coordinate 309,730 of JABTUF010000007.1, forward strand.
AGTTCTCCTTCGAATGACGAATGGGGAACTCCTCCCCCAGGGAGCGAGCTCCCCGGGGGATGGATTGAGACCGACGATGCCGGCGGTCAGAACGGAACGCTCTCGGCTTCGTCCGCGCTCGCCGGTTGCGGCACGTCGATCGACTTGCCGTTGACCTTGGCGAACTTGATACGCAGCAGGCGCCCCTTGATGCTGACGCCGGGCTGCCCCTTCCTGTCGCCCTTCTCGAAGGTGAACAGTTCGGGGTAGATGTCGGCGATCCGGAAGCCGATGATCACGGCCTTCTCGGCTGCGACATCGTCTTCCAGGCGCTTGACGATCGCCTGAGCGTCAGCACCGCTGACACGGCAGTCGAACTTCGTGTAGCTGACGTCACTGTCGCTGCCGCGGAGGGCTGCGACGGTGCAGGCCAGGAACTCCTGGCCCTTCTTCGGCTTCACGGTGCGCACGCGATTGAGATAGCCGACGCCTTCGACGTGCAGGTTGAAGTACGACGGCTGGCTGCTGGCTTGAGGATGACTCGGACATGATGGCCTCCTATGACATGGAACACATGGAAATGGAGAGACCATCCCCAGGACGGGGATGGGACTCCCCGGCTGGGCAGAAGCACTGACGAAATCTCCGGCCTTGCGGCCACCGGCCTCAGGAGATCTGACCGGTTTCGGGCGATGCGTAACGGGCATCAACCGGGCTGACACAGCCAGCGAGAGACTCGGTCGCGCACGCAGCGATCAACGGCACGCGCAAGAAATCGATGCGGCATGCTGATCGCGGATCCGATCGGGATGCAACTGCAATGCGGACACGATCGAGCGGCGCGCCGACTCCGTCGACGGCGAGCGTGATCTCGACGAATGCGCCATCCGCCCCGGCGGCGCGAGGCGACGCGTGGCATCGACGCGATAGCCGCGGAACGACAGCTGCGCGGCGCCGGACAGCGCGGCGACGGCGAGCGCCTCGCGCGCAAGCACGCAAAGCATCGCCCACTCCGGCGCGCTGGGGTGCCGAGCGCGCGCACGGCGCGTTCGTCACAGCAGCTGCCCTCTCGCCGACGCTGGCGGCGGCTCGGCGTCCGCGCCGAGCGAGACCTGCTGCATCAGCCGCAGTTCCGCCGCGGTCGGGGTGACGCGCCGCTGCGAGTGCCGCGGCGCCTCCTCACCGGTGAACACCTTGCGCGGGAGTTCGCCGAACAGCGCGACCGCGGCGCGGACGCGCTGCCGCGCCGCATCGTCGGCGCCCGGGAGGAAGTCGCGCCGGCTCAGCGGGAGCATTTCCTCGCGCAACAGGTTGCGCTCCCAGCGGATCGGCTCCAGGAACAGCGCGCGCAGGCCGCGGCCGATGGCGCGAATCTCGGCCCGGCCCGCCTCGTCGCTCATGCGGTCCTTGAGCACGAGGGTCTTGACCATCCGCACGTGGTAGTCGAACTCGACGATCGCCTCGGCCGTCGCGTAGCCATATGGGCTGCGAAACCCCAGCTCCACCGTGACGGGGCTGCGGGACGCGAGCACGGACAGTGCGAGCCCTCTACGGCGAAGCCGCTCGAACTCCGCCTCGCGCGCTTGGATGACCTGGCCCATCTGCGCGCGGATGCCGGACAACGACTGGTAGACCCGGATCAGGATCCAGTCGGCGTAGGGGTTGTCGTTGGCCGAGAGGTACCAGATCGCCTTCAGCACCGCCGCGAAGCGCCGCCCGCCGGAATCGCCGGTGCGTTGCTCGCCGGATCGGCGGCGCGGCCGGTGAACATCCGGTACGCGTCCTGCGTGTGCAGGGTCATCGCGTCTGGCGTCTCGTCGACGAGCTGGCCCGCGGCGGGGCCGCGGTCCTCGCCGGCGCCGACTCGCGTAGCCATCGCGGGCTCGGCGTCGGTGACCGGGCCGAGTGAGGAAGGTGCTTCTTGTGCCGTCATGTCGGCCTCCGTGTGGGGGTGATCTCGCGTCGAATCGACGAGCGGACGCGACGTGCTCATGTCGGCCTGCCGGTGTTCATGCGCGTCTTGAGCTCGCCGAGCATCTGCCTGACCTTCTCGCGCTGGGCTCGTGCCCTGGCCTGGTACTCGGGCGTGGCGCGCTCGGCCGCGAGGCGCCGTTCCTCGGCTTCGCGTTCACGACGCTGAGCGGCGTCCTGCTGGCGCCGCGCGCGCGCGGCGGCCACGCGGGGGCCGAGCTCAGGGACGAAGCTGCCGGCGTCGGCGCGCGCGATGAGGCCGCGCAGGTACGCGACCGGGCTGCTGCGCACGCCGCCCATCTGCAGCCGGCCGGCAAGCTCGTCGAGCAGGGCCTGGGCGCGATCGCCGCAGGGGCGGAGCAGCACGCGTGCTGCCTGGCGCTCGTCCGGCAGCATCTGCTCGGGGAAGATCAACTCGCCACCATCCACCACGGCGACCGGCGGATTCGCCGGCGGGGCTGGCGTTCTGTGGTTGTAGTGCTTCACCTGTACTGTGATTCATAAGAAGCGCGGCGCTTTGGGGTGAACCGTGTTCGCGGGTCGGGCCGAACTGTCGTGGCGGATTCGGCGTGGCAAGGCTGCGGGGATGCCACAGTCTTGAATCGCTCTTCGGTGGATCGTTGGCTGCGTGAACGTCTCGGTCTGGCTGCACGCCGCGCAGGTCGGCGTCGCCTGCCGGTGCGACCTCGTCCGTCAGCAGTGCCAGCAGGCAATCGAGCCGGATGCGCGCGACCAGGCTCGGCGGAATGCCGCGCAGGCACTCCTCCCAGAGCCCGGCGCGCACGAGGTCGCGGCGCGCCGTTTCCTGTTCGCGCCGGGTGAGCCCGAGCTCCTCGAACCAGCGCGCCGCCGAGCTGACGATCCACTGGTCGAGACGACGTCTGACCTGCAGCCGCGTGAGGTGCAGCGCGCGCGACAGCATCAGCCCGGCATGCACGCCCCCAGCGACATCGACGAGCGTCCGGTGGAAAGCCACCGACGGGCCGAGCAGTTCCGCGAGCACGAGCTGGTCGTTCCAGTCCATCGCTTGCGACTGACCGGCGATGCGATCGGCGAGCTGCGCGCCGAGCTCGTCGAGCCTCAACCTGAAGTGCAAGCGCGCGGGAATGCCCATGCGCTGGTCTTCGAGGAGAGCTAGGCTGCGCAGCACCTCGCGCGCGTTGGCCTGTTCCTTCGCCGACAAGCCGGTCTCCATCGCCCATTGCTCAGCGGTCTTGTGGAACCATCCGCCGGTCTCGGCGATGTCCCGACCGTGGCGCGTCCAGTAGATCGACTGCGACAGCAGGAGCGCCGCCTTCACGCTCGCAGTGAGGTCCACGAGTCGACGATGGAATGCGATGTGCCGGCCCAGCAGCGGCCAGATGAGCGACAGCGGTGCCGCGTCGACGACCGCCGACGCGGACCGTGAGTCCACGTGCTCACGGCGCGCGTCTTCAGACACGGCAGATCTCTCCGCGGACTTTCACCGGCCCGCCGCTCCGGCATGGACCTGCAGTGCGCGCCAAACCGCGTCGGCGCGAACTCGGAACCAGAGCTTGGCCGGCATGCCGACGCGGCGTTCTTCGAGCAGTCCCGAGCGCCGCAGGGCGCGCCGCGCGGTCTCCTGTTCCCAGCGCGTGAGCCCCGTCTCCTGTGTCCACTCCTCCTGGGAGCGAATGAACCACCCGTCGGCGGAGGCTTCCAGAGACTGGCTGGTCCAGATCGCCTGCGACAGCATCAAGGCCGAGGTGACGCCTCCGGTGATCGGCACGAGGCACCGATGAAAGCTCACCGGGACGTCGAAGACCTCGAGCAACAGCTGCGGCGTGATGCCGAGGCTCTCCATGCGCGCGTTCATGCGTCGGCCTCGAATTCACGCACGACCGCCTCCAGCACGGCGATCGGCACGTGCTGGAACTCCTGATGCAGCCGGTAGTAGCGGACACGAGGCGCCGGATCGGCGATTGCCCGCCACGCCTGGTAGATGCGCTCGCGCGTCGCGTAGTCGGGCAGCCGCAACCGACCGGCCGGTCGCCTGGCGTCCAAGTCGCGGCGTCGCTTGAGCGTCAGCTTGCGCCGGAGCTTGAAGAGCGCGCTCATCAGGTGCGTCGACGCGCCGTGGCGGATGAAGTACGTCTCCAGCGCCTTCGCCTCGTTGACCAGGGCCACGGCGCGCAGCCCCGCCTTGAGCGCTGCGCCATCGAAGGCGACGCCGATCGTCAGACTGCGCATCGCGGCGAGTCGACCGAGATCGACGGCCGAGAGCTGCCGAAGATGGGCCAGCTGCTCCATCTCGATGCCGACCGCGTGAAGCTCGTCCAGCGCGGCGTCGGCCAAGCGCACCGTCACGTGGTTGAGGAGGACCAGCCGTACCTGGGCGTCCTGCAGCGGGAGCATCACGCCTCCTCCGCTGCCGAAGCCGTCGTGCCCGCGGCACCCGGCTGCCGGCGAAGACCACCCGATCGCCTGGCACAAGCCAGCAGTTCCCAGAATGCCGTTGCCGACGGGTCGTCGGGATCGACGAGCCATTGCAGGAACGCCGGCGCCGCCGCGTTCGACGGCGCCGCGTCGGGCTCGAGCTGGCCGAGAAGCCCCGCAAGCAGACACCAGGCGCGATGGCGCGCCGGATGCTCCGCGTCGCCATCGGCGAGCGTCGCGATGCGCAAGCCGGCTGCAGACTGCAGTTCGTGATCGACAACGCCGGCGATGCCGACGGTCTCCGCAAAGCGCCTTGCCCGCGTCAGCAGTTCGTCTGCCTCCGTGCCATCGCCGTCGGCAGAGGGGTCATGCGTCGAAGGCAAGGACGCGCCGGTAGCAGGAGTGCCGGCCACCGGCGCCGATGTACTCACCTGAGGCTCGCGGCCGCCCTTCGACCGAAGTCCCATGCGAAGCGAGTCGATGGGTTCGCCGAGGTGATGCGCCAAAGCGACTTCGCAGGCCTCGCAGGCGGCGGAGACGCTGAAGGCGCCGGTGTGCGGGTACTGCTGCGCGATCCGTCGAAAGACGGGTTCGAACACCTGGCCGTAGAGGTCGTCCTCCGTGATCGAGCTTCGCGACTGGGCGTAGCGCTTCAGCGCGTTCAGTCGCGGCTGCATCGTCTTGACGTCGAGGCCGGAGAGATCGGTCACCGCCTCGCCGATGGTTCGCAACCGCTCGGTGGCGAAGAGATGCAGACCGAGCGTCGCGGTGTTCACCGCCAGGCCCAGCGCGTGGAGCGCGTCCTCCAGCGGCCGCAGCGTCAGGGTGCGGCCCTGCTCCCGTTCGAGACGAGACTTGAGCGCGACGATCCCGCACGCCTTGTCCCAGAAGGTCATCTCGCCGCGCTGTTCGTTCTCGATCAGGTGCGCGGTGAGGACGTGGCTCTCCGATCGCCACGGCCGAAACAGCACCACCAGCTTTCGGAAGCGCGGATCGCGCGTCTCGGCCCACAGTTGCCGCAACGCCAGCAGCCGCGTGTTGCCGCCGGCCTCGACTATGAAGTGCGACTCGCCGGGGCGGCGCGTCACCGTCAGCGGACTTCGCAGGCCACTGGTGCGGATCGACTCCTTGATGTCGTCGAACTTCGCGTTCGACGCGCGCCGCGGGTTGTGCTCGTAAGGCTGGATCTCGTCGACGGCGAGCTCGATCTGCGATTCCGTTCGCGGATCACTCTGACCGGCGAGATCGCGGGCGTTGTTGCCCGGGTTTCCGACCCGCAACGACTCGGCCACCAGTCTTCGGCGCTCGTCGACCGACACCTTGCCGTTCATGCCGACCGCTCCTCTGTACGCGAGTCGCCGGCGTGAACGCCCTGCAGGCTGGGAATCAGTTCCCAGGCGAGCTGGTGCATCACCGTGGACGCGCTCGGCATGACGCCGTCGCGTCGCGGCTCGTGCCGGTGCACCGGGATCCGCAGCGTGGCGGCCTCCTTGTAGGCCTTGGCGTGCGGCACGACGGTGTCGAGCACCGACACCCTGCCCTTCAGGCGGATGAAGTCCTCGCGGATGCCGCTCGCGATCAGGCGGGCGTCGGCCGTGCGGTCCTGCCGGTAGATCACCGCCTTTACCGGCCCGAGCGTGGCACCCAGGGCGCTGCCCGGCTCCAGCCGGTCGAGCAGTTCCATCGTGCCGTCCTTGAACTCGCGCGCCGATAGAACCTCCGGCGTGATCGGCGAGACGAGGATGTCGGCAGCCATGAGCGCCGCGTCCTGCAGCGGGCCGATGGCGCCCTGCGTGTCGATCAGGACGCAGTCATAGGCGTTCGCCACGACGGCGGCCTGCAGCGCGAAACGCAGTCGGAAGCCGCGGTCGATCCGGTTGAGCAGCCAGTTTGGAAGATGGCCCTCCGGGTCGTCCGACACGACGATGTCGAGGTTCGGGAAGACCGTCGCCGTGATGCACGCGGCGGTCACCTCGCCGCGCAGGATCACCTCGGTGAGTCCGGCCGCCGGCTGCGGCGTCGCCAGTGGGAAGTACTTCGACAGCGAGGGCTGGACGTCCGCGTCCACGAGGAGGACGCGCAACCCCATGTCGGCGAGCAAGGCGCCGAGGTTGGCCGTGAGCGTCGTCTTGCCGACGCCGCCCTTGGTGCTGGTGACGGTGAACTTGATCATCGATTCCGTGCCGATTCAGGTCGGTCATCAGGCATACGGAATCGCGTGCAAAAGTGTCGGGCTACTCCCTCAGATAGTCGCCAAGCCCCTGATCCGCGAACACCCGACGGATGCGTTTGATCTCCTCGTACAGGGTGCCGCGCGGGATTCGGAGCCGCTCGGCGGCCTCTTTGATGGTCAGTCCCTCCTCGCCGAGCATCTGGCACAACTGCCGCTGGATCGGTGTGAGCCGAGCCAGGGCGCGGCCAATGTCGATGCGTGCGTGCTGACGATCAACGACACCGGCTTCGTCCTGCTGGGCCGACTCGTCGTCGGCCAGCAGGTCGGCGAGCGTCAGGCCATCGTCCGAGCCGTCGAGCGCAGCATCGAGCGACAGTGCAACCTGCTCGCCCGCGCGCTTCTCGGCCGCCTGCTCGCGGATCAGATCCGTGAGTTTGTTGCGGATCACCTGGGCCATATAGGCCGTGGGCGGTGCCGCCGGATCGGGTGCGAGCTTCCGGCGCACCACGATCCAGTGCGCCAGGCACTCCTGGACCAGATCGTCGAACTCCTCTCGGGCGAGGCTTCGCGATCGCCTCCTGAACTCGCCCACCAGCTTTTTCGTGACCGCGATCTCCCATCGCTGGAGACCCTCTCCTGCCTTGAGCGCCATGGCTCTCCCCGTCGGTTGGCTGACGGGGAGGAGATCGAGCGGGGCTCAGCGGAAGGAAAAGAGCGACAGGCGACCTAATTCGTAGGGCCGACGAAGTAGCGGGGAGACGTATCCCGACACTTTTGCGCCGGATTCCGTACCCGGATCCCAAGGGGCTTCGATAGATCTCGAAGGGCGGCGACGCATGGCGACAGACGCCAGGACGCCAAGGCGATGTCCCCCGGGGTTGCGAAGCGCCACGTCGGTGGCGGCTACGCGAGGTCGAAGGTGTGAAGAGTCGGTCGAGGGTTACCGCGCGGCACCCAGCGGGGCGTTACGCAGGCCTCTCGGCCAAGAACGGGGGTGCGAATGAAGCGCGGGAATCAGTTCACGGAAGTGGTGCGGGCCGTCGGCACCGCGAAGCAGCAGGCGACGCCTGCTGCACTCGACGGGGTCATCAACGACGACCGGGACGCCGACCGCAATGGCGCCGCGGCACTTCGGCAGGCGGCGCGTGAGATGGAGCCGCCGGGCGCGTTCGACGCGCGAGCGATCCGGGATCTGCACAAGGCAGCGCCGACCGACCCCAAGGGACTGCGTCGCACGATCCGCCGCAGCGAGCTACGTCAGATCGTCCCGCTGGCGGATTCGACCATCTACGAGCTGGAGCGCCGCGGCGAATTCCCGCAGCGGTTCTACCTCACGACACGCTGCGTGGTGTGGGACCTGGCCGAGGTGATGGCCTGGCTGCAGAGCCGTCGGCAGGCCGGGAGCAACGGGGTGAAGAAGGCGGCGGTGCCGGACGTTCGAAGGAGGATGCGCCGGACGGTCGGCGCCAAAGGCTAGTGTTGCGATTCCCGCTAGCGACCATTCCGCTCACCACAGCACCCAGAGCGATGACCCTGAGACGCGAACCGGCGCCATCAGCGGTGCGATGGGCCGCAGTGCGAGTTACAGCGGACGGCGAAGGTAGACCTGGGATCGGCAGGGGACGGCCAACGGCAGACATTCGCGCCCGCGCAGGCAAGCAGTCAGTCAGACCTTAGCGAGCCCAACCTTGTCTCGACCCTCCAAGGCATTCAACGCCGCCAAGAGGCGTCGCGCGCCATCCTCAATCGCATCGGTGCCCAGGAGCGCATAGCCCATGACAAAGCCAGCGGGCCGCTGCACAGCCGTGCGGGACCGAGTGCGCGTCGGGAGGTAGAGCGGCCCGACCGGATAGACCCGCACGCTGCGCTCACGCGCCGCCTGCACCAGCGCTGTCTCTGCACTCGCCGGCAAGCCCGGGATCCAAGCCACGAGGTGCAGCCCACTGGCCGCCCCCTGGATCCGCACGCGATCGCCAAAGTGCATGGCGAGCGCATCCGTCAGCGCGCGCTGTCGGGCCTGCTGCAGGCGTCGCATGCGGCGCACGTGGCGGTCGTAGCTTCCATCGTCCAGCAGCACGGCCAGGGCGCGCTGCAGGCCCGTGGCAGCGTGTCGATCCGCAACCCGCTTGGCGGCAACGAAGGTATCCACCAAGGTTCGCGGCAGCACCATGTAGCCGAGCCGAAGCTGTGGCGACAGCGTCTTGGAGAACGTGCCGACGTGGATCACGCAGCCGCGACGATCGAGTGACAGCAGCGTCGCCTCCGGCCGCACCGAGTAGCGGTACTCGCTGTCGTAGTCGTCCTCGATGATCCACGCATGCCGTCGTGCGGCCCAGGCAAGTAACGCGCTGCGCCGAGCCATCGGCATGAAGGACCCGAGCGGAAACTGATGCGTCGGGGTGACGTACGCCACGCGTGCCGGCCCGAGCGCCGCCAGCGCGTCGGTCCGCAGCCCGTGTTCGTCGACGTCCACGCCCAGCAGCTTGGCGCCGCAGGCCTCGAAGGCATGGTGCGCCATGCGGTAGCCCGGGTTCTCGACGATCACACTCTCGCCGGGATCGACCAGCAGCCGGGCGCACAGGTCCAGCGCCTGTTGCGACCCGTTGACGATCATGATCTGCTCGACGCTGCAGGACACGCCCTTGGTCCGGCTCAGGTGCGTCTGCAGCGCACGGCGCAACACGAGGTTGCCGCGCGGATCCTCGTATTCCAGTCGATGGACGCGCTGTCGCTCGACTGCACGAAGTGCCTTCAGCCAGGTCTGGGTTGGAAAGTCGCCGCCAGCCAGGGGGCCGTAGACGAAGTCGATCTCCGCCGGCGCGGTCGGACCCGCATCGCGGATACCCATCGCCGCGATGCGCCGGCCGACGGCGGACAGCCTGCCCGCCACCCGACCGGCCTCGTCGCGCTCCTGGCGGGCACCGCCAGCACGGCGCAGCGAGGCCACCGCGCCTTCGGCCACCCGGCTCATGGCGCCAGGACGGGTGTCGATGAAGCCATCGGCCGCTAGTTGTTCGTAGACCAGCGTCACGGTGCCGCGCGACAAGCCCCGCTCAGCGGCGAGCGCGCGCGAGGACGGCAGCGGCGTACCGGCCGCATAGGTGCCGTCCGCGATGCGCGCGCGGAATTCCTCGTACAGCGCACGGCTGAGTCCGCGCCGGCGATCTGGGTCAGCGGGCATGGTGGGAAACTGGTCCAGTGAGATTGTCGGGAACTGGATATTTTCCACGTGCCGGCCTCAAGGCACAGTGAGGGTCCGCCGGTCTCCGGTCGCCCACTCGCAAAGCGCCCCATGTACCTTCCCCAGCAATTCGCCGAGGCCCGCGTCGAAGAGCTTCATCGCATCGTGCGCGAGAACGCGCTCGGCATGCTCGTCCGGCCCACGGGGGCGGGCTTCGAAGCCGACCACCTGCCGTTCATGCTGGAGGCGGCGCCGGACGGTCCGGGGACGCTGATCGCCCACGTCGCCCGCGCCAACCCGGTGTGGCGAGAGATCGGCAGTGGCGACCCGGTGCTCGTCGTCTTCCGTGGCGTGCAGGGCTACATCTCGCCGAACTGGTATCCCGGCAAGCACGAGACGCACCGCCGCGTGCCGACCTGGAACTACGAGATCGTGCATGCCCACGGGACGATCCACGTGCACGACGATGAGAAGTTCGTGCGCGGCGTCGTGGCCCGCCTGACCCGCCAGCACGAGGCGGACCAGCCGCAGCCCTGGAAGATGGGCGACGCACCGGCCGACTACCTGGCCGAGCAGCTGAGCCACATCGTCGGCATCGAGGTCAGGCTGACCCGCCTGGAGGGCAAGCGCAAGCTCAACCAGCATCACGCGGTGCCGGACCGTGAAGGCGCTATCCGCGGTCTGGAGTCCGTCGGCAATGCCGGCCTGGCGCAAGCCATGCGAGACACTGCGACACCGCCCGCTGAGGGCGCATGAACCGCGACGGCCCACGCCGCACAGGAGACGACCGGGTGTACAGCGCGACCTTCACCTTCGCCAAGGGCGAGTACGACGACGAGTTCCATCGCCGCGACCAGGCGATTGCCGAGATCGCGAAGGCGATCCCCGGCTACCTGGGCGAGGAGGCCTGGGAGAACCCGGCGAGCGGGCTGATCTCGACCGTCTACTACTGGCAGACGCTGGAGGCGCTTCAGCAGCTCGTCGAGCACCCCCTGCACCGCGCCGCAAAGGACCTGCAGGGCCGCTGGATCCGTGGCTATCACATCACCATCGCGCAGGTGCTGCGCAGCTACGGCGATGGCGGCATCGCCCATCCACTCGGTGCCACGCCCCCCGGCCACGAGTGAACGAAGAAGACGCATCCATGGCGTGGCTGTTGCTGATCATCGCCGGTCTGCTCGAAGTGGGCTGGGCCATCGGCCTGAAGTACACCGAGGGCTTCACGCGGGTCTGGCCGAGCCTGTTCACGCTCGGGACCATGGTGTTAAGCGTCGTGCTGCTCGGCGTGGCGATGAAGTCGCTGCCGGTCGGGACCTCCTATGCCGTGTGGGTCGGCGTCGGCGCGGTCGGCACGGCGATCCTCGGCATGGTGTTGTTCGGCGAGCCAGCCACGGCCGGGCGGCTAGCGAGCCTTGGACTCATCGTTGCCGGCATCGTCGGATTGAAGCTGGCCAGCGCCTGATGGCACCCCAAACAACATTGCCCATCGAGATACCTTGAACATGAACGCAGACAACACCCAGCTCCAGCCCGACTCCTGGCTCGTCACCGCCGGTCGCTCCTCGGAGCCCGGATCGCCGCTGAACGTGCCGCTCGTACCTGCATCGAACTTCATCATCGGCGGCAAGCGCGAGTATTCGCGTGACGACGGCACGCCAACCTGGGAAGCCCTCGAACAGCTCGTCGGGGGCCTGGAGTCTGGGCGCTCGGTGGCCTTCGCGTCCGGCATGGCGGCCATCGCCGCGGTCTTCGATCAGCTCCACGCTGGCACGACCGTGGTGCTGCCGGACGACTGCTACCAGGGCGTCGCCGGACTGGTGGCGGCCGGCGCCGATCGCGGTCGCTGGTCGGTGCGGCGCGTGGCGCTGCACGACACGGCGGGCTGGATCGACGCCTGCCGCACGGCCGACCTGGTCTGGCTTGAGTCGCCTTCGAACCCGTTGCTCGGCGTGGCAGACCTCGAGGCGATCTGCGCCGCGCCGCGGAAGCCAGGCGCCATCGTGGCTGTCGACAACACCTTCGCCACGCCGCTGAACCAGCGCCCGCTGGACTTCGGCGCGACGGTGTCACTGCAGTCCGCAACCAAGTTCATCGGCGGCCACTCCGACCTGCTGGCGGGCGTGGCGACGACGAAGGACGAGGCGTTCTGGCACGCGCTCAAGAAGTCGCGCGAATTGACCGGTGCGACGCCGGGTACGCTGGAATCGTTCCTGGCGGTGCGCGGTGCACGAACGATGGCACTGCGGCTGCAGCGGGCGCAGCAGTCGGCGATGGTGCTGGCCGAGCGGTTGGCTGCGCACCCGGCGGTCGAGTTGGCTCGCTACCCCGGTCTGCCCTCACACCCGACCCATGCGACGGCCAGGCGGGTGCTCAGAGGCTACGGCACGATCATCTCGTTCGATGTTCGCGGTGGCGCTGCGCGGGCCGATGCGGTGTGCCGTCGTACGGGCCTGATCCAGCACGCGACCAGCCTTGGTGCTGTCGAGTCGACGATGGAGCGCCGCGCGGCGATTCCGGGACAGGAGCATCTGCCACCGTCGTTGCTGAGGCTGAGCGTCGGCATCGAGGACGTCGAGGATATCTGGCGAGACCTCGACAATGCCTTGGTCGCGACAAGCGCGTGACAGCGCTATGCGCTGAGGCCACTTGGCAGGCACGAATGTCTGCTGCTTACATGGATGATTGACCGTTGAGGGTCGAAGGCAGGTCTAGGATCTGCGCGACTGAGGGACCGGAGCAGGTCAGAGACCTGACGTTCGCGCGCAGCGATGACGTTGAGCCCGATTGCCTGCGCCAACCGCGGCGAGTCGGCGCACAGGAGAACCTCCGTTGCCGCGGCCGCTAGGAACGACTCAAATCGGCGCCGCCGTCGTCGCCACCTTCATCGTCGGCGGCAGCAGCGTCGGCGTGTGCGTCTTCCCCGCCACCCAGGCATCGATCATGTCCGCCCACTCCTGCAGCATGTGGCGGCGCTGCTCCGCGTACTCCGCCTTGTTGTAGACGCCGCGCGATGAGCGCCCGTCTTCGTGGGCCAGGCACTTCTCGATCCAGTCGCTGTTGAAGCCGAGCTCGTTCAGGATGGTCGAGCCGGTGCGGCGCAAATCGTGCACGGTGAAGGGCTCCAGCGGCAGCTTTGCTTCCTTGGCGCGCTCCGCGACGATCTGGGTGACCCGGTTGAGGGTCGCCTTCGACATGCAGCGGTCGGCGTCGTAACGCGAGGGCAGCAGGAATTTCGAGCCGCTCGCGCAGGTGCGCAGCGCCACCATGATGTCGAGTGCCTGCTGCGACAGGTAGACGTTGTGGGGTTTCCCGGCCTTCATGCGGCTCTTCGGGATCGTCCAGACGGCGTTCTCGAAGTCGACCTCGTCCCAGGTCGCCTCGATCAGCTCGCTCTTGCGCACGAGCGTGAGCAGGATGAGGCGCAGTGCCAGGCGGATGGTCGGCAGCGTCGCCGTGGTGTCCAGCACCCGGTGCATGATGCGGATCTCGGTCGGCGACAGTGCGCGGTCCTTGGCCACGAAGGTGGCGATCGACGAAGGACCAACCTCGTCGGCGGGATTCGGCGCCTTCTCGCCGTGCAGCGCCGCGAAACCGAAGACCTGCTTGACGATGTCGCGCACGTGCACGGCCGTCGCCGGCGCTCCGCGCGCCTTGATCTTGGCGCACAGGTTGCGCAGGTCTTCCGGCCCGATCTCGGACATCAGCCGGTTGCGGAAGACCGGCAGGATGTCCCGGTCGATGATGCTCTTACGCATCGACCTGGTGCTGTCGGCCATCCTGGCCTCTTCCAGCCAGCGCTTGGTGAATTCCTCGAAGGTCTGGGCCTCGGACCGTCGGCGCTTGTCGCGCTGCTTTTCCTGGGCGGGGGAGATGCCTTCGGCGATGGCCTTTCTCGCCTCCATGCAGCGCTCGCGCGCCATGAGCAGCGAGATTCCGTCCTTCGTGCCGTAGCGGCCGATGGTGAGCGTCTCGCGGCGGCCGTTGAGCCGGTAGTCGAGGCGGAACGTGATCGTGCCCCTCGGGGAGACGGTCACGTACATCCCGTCCCGGTCGGCGATCTTGTAGGTGGTGCCCTGGGGCTTGATGCCCCTGAGCGTGCCATCGGACAGCATCGGCGGTCCCTCCTCTCGGAGAAATTTTACCGTCATGCTGAAACGGTGGCTACATCTTCGCTAAGTTATTGATTTTAGTCGTCTTTGTTGCCGTTTCTTTACCGTCACTGCTCGCGTTCACATGACGGTAAAAACTTCGGATGCCGCCGGCCTCTGATTTCTACCGTCAGATTTACCGTCAACATGAAACGCACCCCACCGATAGATGTCGATAGACCACGACAGATGTTTTCTTTACGGTACAACGACTTAGGTTCAATTCTCGATCGATCTCGATTGACCCTGAAAGACGCCGAATCATTCCCACTCGATCGTCGCCGGCGGCTTGCTCGAGACGTCGTAGACGACGCGGTTGATGCCGCGCACCTCGTTGGTGATGCGGTTCGACACGCGCGCGATGAGATCGTGCGGCAGGTGCGCCCAGTGCGCGGTCATGAAGTCGGTGGTCTGCACGGCGCGCAGCGCGACGGCGTGCTCGTAGGTGCGGCCGTCGCCCATCACGCCGACCGAGCGGATCGGCAGGAACACCGCGAACGCCTGCGCGGTCAGGTCGTACCAGGACGTCCCGCTCGCGTCGCGCGTCGCGCGCAGCTCGTCGATGAAGATCGCGTCGGCGCGGCGCAGGAGTTCCGCGTACTCGCGCTTCACCTCGCCCAGGATGCGCACGCCGAGCCCCGGTCCCGGGAACGGGTGCCGGAACACCATCTCGCGCGGCAGCCCGAGTTCGAGTCCCAGCTCGCGCACCTCGTCCTTGAAGAGCTCGCGCAGCGGCTCGAGCAGCTCGAGGTGCAGCGTCTCGGGCAGGCCCCCGACGTTGTGGTGCGACTTGATCGTGTGCGCCTTCTTCGTCTTCGCGCCGGCGCTCTCGATCACGTCCGGATAGATCGTGCCCTGCGCGAGCCATTTCGCACGCGGGAGCTTCGCCGCCTCGCGCTGGAACACGTCGACGAAGAGCTTGCCGATGACCTTCCGCTTCGCTTCCGGGTCGTCGATGCCGGCGAGCGCGGACAGGAACTCGGCGGAGGCGTCCACATGCACCACGTGCACGCCGAGATTGCGCGCGAAGGTGTCCATCACCTGCGTCGCCTCGTCCTGGCGCAACAGGCCGTGGTCGACGAACACGCAGGTGAGGCGATCGCCGATCGCGCGGTGGATGAGCGCCGCCGCGACCGACGAGTCGACGCCTCCCGACAGGCCGAGGATCACCTCGTCGTCGCCGGCCTTCGCGCGGATCGAGGCGACCGCCTCGTCGACGTAGTCGTGCATGTTCCAGTCTTCGCCGCAGCCGCAAATCTCATGCGCGAAGCGCGCGAGGATCGCCCTCCCCTGCTTCGTGTGCGTGACCTCGGGGTGGAACTGCACGCCGTAGAGGCCGCGCGCGTCGTCGGCCATCGCGGCGATCGCGCAGGCGTCCGACGAACCGATCAGCCGGAAGCCGGGCGGCAGCGCGGTCACCTTGTCGCCGTGGCTCATCCAGGTGTCGAGGATGCCGTGCCCGTCGGCGTTGGCGCGGTCCTGGATGTCGCGGAAGAGCGCCGAGTGCCCGCGCGCGCGCATCTCCGCGTAACCGAATTCGCGCACGTGGCCGGGTTCGACCTTGCCGCCCAGTTCGTGCGCCATCGTCTGCATGCCGTAGCAGATGCCGAGCACCGGCACGCCCAGCGCCCACACCGCCGCCGGCACGCGACCGGCGTCCTCGTCGTAGACGCTCGCGTGACTGCCGGACAGGATCACGCCCTTCGCGCCGAAGCCGAGCACGAACGCGTCGTCGACGTCGTTCGGGTGGATCTCGCAGTAGACGTGCGACTCGCGCAGGCGGCGCGCGATCAGTTGCGTGACCTGCGAGCCGAAGTCGAGGATCAGGATGCGGTCGTGCGCGCGGGGCGTCACCGCGCCGGCAGGTCGGGCGTCGGGCATGCCGTCAGCCGGCGCGATAGTTCGGCGCTTCCTTGACGATCTGCACGTCGTGCACGTGCGACTCCTGCATGCCGGCCGAGGTGATCTGCACGAACTCGCCTTTCGCCGACATCTCGGCGACGCTCGCGCAGCCGCAGTAGCCCATCGCGGCGCGCAGGCCGCCGGTCAACTGGTGGACCACGTTGACCATCGCGCCCTTGTAGGGGACGCGCCCCTCGATGCCTTCGGGCACGAGCTTCTCGGCCGCGGCGGCGGGGTCCTCGCTCTCGAGTTCCTGGAAGTAGCGGTCGGCGCTGCCCTGCTGCATCGCGCCGAGCGACCCCATGCCGCGGTAGCTCTTGTACGAACGGCCCTGGAAGAGTTCGATCTCGCCGGGCGACTCGTCGGTGCCTGCGAAGAGGCTCCCCAGCATCACCGACGACGCGCCCGCGGCGATCGCCTTCGCGACGTCACCCGAGTAGCGGATGCCGCCGTCGGCGATCAGCGGCACGCCCGCGGCGGCGGCGCCCTCGAGCGCGAACTGGATCGCCGAGATCTGCGGGACGCCGACGCCCGCGACGATGCGCGTCGTGCAGATCGAGCCGGGACCGATGCCGACCTTGACGCCATCGGCGCCGTGGTCGACCAGCGCCTTCGCGCCGGCGGCGGTGGCGATGTTGCCGCCGATCACCTGGACGTCGGGGAAGCGCTTCTTGGTCCACGCGACGCGGTCGAGCACGCCCTGCGAGTGGCCGTGCGCGGTGTCGACGACGAGAACGTCGACGCCCGCCTCGACGAGCGCCTCCGCGCGCGCCTCGTTGTCGGAGGCGACGCCGATCGCCGCGCCGACGCGCAGGCGCCCATGATCGTCCTTGCATGCGTTCGGGTGCTCGGTCGACTTGAGGATGTCCTTGACCGTGATGAGGCCCTTCAGTTCGTTCGACGGCGAGAGTACGAGCACCCGCTCGAGGCGGTGACGGTGCATCAGCGTCTTCGCGGTGTCGAGGTCGGTGCCCTCCGGCACGGTCACGAGCCGGTCGCCCGGCGTCATGATGGCCGCCACCGGCTGGTCGAGTTCGGTCTCGAAGCGCAGGTCGCGGTTGGTGACGATGCCGACGACGCGCTTGCCGTCGACCACCGGCAGCCCGGAGATGCGGTGACGCGCGATCAGCGCGAGCAGTTCGCGCACCGTCATCGACGGCGACACGGTGATCGGATCCTTGACGACGCCGCTCTCGAAGCGCTTCACTTTCGCGACCTCGGCGGCCTGGCGCGCGGGCGGCAGGTTCTTGTGGACGATCCCGAGCCCTCCCTCCTGCGCCAGCGCGATCGCGAGGCGCGCCTCGGTCACGGTGTCCATTGCGGCGGACACGATGGGGATCTGCAGCTCGATGCCGCGAGTGAGGCGCGTGCGCAGCGAGACGTCGCGGGGGACGACCTCGGAGTGCGCGGGAAGGAGCAGGACGTCGTCGAACGTGAGCGCGGTGCGGACGACACGCATGGGGTGGGTTTCCTCGTGCTCAAAAACGGATTATACGCGGCAGCGACGGGCATACCCGAGCGGTCCTGACGGGAGTTCCGAGGTTCCGCGATCGCGGGGCCGTGCCGCCCCCTCCCACGGGCGTCGGCACGCCGGCCCGGTGGAGCGCCCACGTGGCGCTTCTCCCGGTGTCGCGCCGTCGCCACGCGCAGGTACGGTGCGCCGCCGGGGGTTCGTTGACGCCGGCCTCGCGCCTCGGGTACCGTGGCTGCATGAATCACGCGCACCCGAACCGCAAGACGATGGGGACCGCGTTCCTGGCCGCCGGCGTCCTGGCGCTCGCGCTCGCCGCGGGAGGAGCCTCCGCCACGCTCTACAAGTGGACCGACGCCAGCGGTCGGGTGGTCTATTCCGACCAGCCGCCGCCCGGTGGCGTCAAGTACGACGTCGTCGGCGGCGCCGCGCCGCCCGACAACCCGAACGCGGCCCGCGACCTCGCCAGCCAGGAGGCCCAGTTCAAGAAGGCGCAGCGCGAGCGCGCGGAGGCCGACGCCAAGGCGGGCAAGACGCGCGCGGACGCGGCGAAGCGGGCCGAAGTGTGCGAACAGGCGCGGGCGGGCATTCGCACCTACCAGAACGACAACGTTCCCGTCGTCACGATCAACGCGAAGGGGGAGCAGGTCGTCGTCGACGCGGCCGAACGGGCGCGACGCCTCGCCGAACAGCAGCGGCTCGCGCGGGAATACTGCGGCAACTGACGCCGCGCCCCCGCACCCCGCGCCGCTCGCGCTACTGCGGCAGCCCTCGCGGCGCGCGCTGGCGCGCCGGCGACTGCTGCTTCTGGGCCGGGGCCGTGCCGTCGTCGGACTTCACTTCGAGTTGCCCCTGCTCGATCTTCACGTCGGAGCGCGAACGCAGCGACGCCAAGTACGCCGACGCGAAATCGCGTCCGAGCTGGTCGCCCATCCGCTCCGCCGCGAGCTTCAGGCGTCCTTCGTCGTAGGTCGAAGGCGACGTCACCTTGCTCACGCGGTAGATCGTGAATCCGCCGCGCGGGTCGGTCGCGGTCACGTAGACCGGCAGTTTCGACGTGTCGGCCTGGAAGACGCGCAGCAAAGCGTCGGGGGGGAGCGTCGCGCCCGGCTGGTTGCGCGCCACCTCGACCGGCTTGCCGAACGCGAGTCCGGCGTCCTTGTCGGACTTGCCCTGCTCCAGGAGCGCGAGCTTCGCGCGTCCCGCGCGCTCGGCGGCGTCCGCCATCGCCTTGCGCTCGAGCTGCTGACGGATCTCCGCCTTCACCTCGTCGAACGGCCGGGGCGCCGCCGCCTTGTGCTCGACGATTCTCCCGGCGATCAGCATGTTGGGCCCCGCCTCGATGGCGTCCGTGTTGCGCTTCGCCTGGATCGACGCCGGCGAGAACAGCGCCTCGACGAACGCCGGATTGTTCGCCGCGAGCGCCTGCGCCTGCGCCCGGGTGATGAACGGCGTCGTCTGCACCGGGACGCCGAGCGCCTTGCCGACGCCTTCGAGCGAGTCCGCCTGCTCGTAGACGAGATTCTGGAACTGGTCGGCCGCGGCCTGGAACCGCTCGTGCGCCAGGCGCTGCCGGAGTTCGGCCTCGATCTGCGTCTTCACTTCCTCGAACGGACGCTTCGTCTCCTCGCGGGCACCGGTGACCTTGATGACGTGCCAGCCGAACTCGGATTGCACCGGTCCCACGATGTCGCCCGGCTTCGCGGCGAACGCCGCGTTCTCGAACGCCTTCACCATCGTGCCCCGGCCGAACGCGCCGAGGTCGCCGCCCTGCGCGGCCGAGCCCGGGTCCTCGGACTTCGCCTTCGCGATCTCGGCGAAGCGTGCGGGGGCCGCGCGCACCTCGGCGGCGATCGCCTCGGCCTTCGCCTTGGCCGCGGCCTTCTCGGCGTCGCTCGCGTCCGGCTTCACCGCCACCAGGATGTGCGAGGCCGTCCGCTCGCCCGGCGAGGTGTAGCTCGCCTGGTTGGCGTCGTACTGCCTGCGCACGTCCTGCGGGTCGACCGTCACCTTCGCGGCGAGCGCGTCGACGTTCAGCACGACGTACTCGATCTTCGCCTGCTCGGGCGTCATCAGCGCGTCGGGATGCTGGTCGTAGTAGGCCTTCACCGCCGCGTCGTCGACCTTCGCCTCCTTCGCGTACGGCGCGGCGTCGATCGTCGCCTGCGCGACCTCGCGCTTCTGCTCGAGCAGCGCCAGGTAGCGTTCGGCCGACGCCTTCGCGACGATCGCCCCCTGCGTCAGCGGCTCGGACAGCGGCGCCTGGCTCATCTCCTGCCGCAACCGGTATTCGAAGAGCGCGGGCGACATGTTCTGGCCCTGCAGGACCATCCGGTAGCGTTCGGCGGAGAACTTGCCGTCCTCCTGGAACGCCGGGATCTCCGCGATCACCTGGGCGAGCTGGGCGTCGGTCACCCGCAGGCGCTCGCGCCGCGCCTCCTCGGCGAGCAGGCGCTGGTTCACCAGGTTCATCACCACGGCGTAGCGGACGTCGGGGTGGTCGATGACCGCGGAGTCGTAGGACTTGCCCATCTGCTGGCGAAGCCGGTCCGCGTGCTCGCGCAGCGCGTCCTCGAACTCGCGCCGCGTGATCTTGACGCCGTCGACCGTCGCGATCGTGTCCTCGACGCCGCTGCCGCGGAAGTAGTAGTCGACGCCGAAGAACATGAACGGCAGCGTGATCAGCGCCAGGACGACCTGGACCGCGCGCTTGTGCTTGCTCAGGAAATCGTACATGGTGGCCTGCGGGCGGATCGTCCGCCTTTCGCCCGCTTGGACCGCGGGGCATCGCGGGGGTTTCCCTCCGCGCGAACACGAAAAAGGGCGAACACGGGTTCGCCCTTGGGGAGTTGGCGGAGTGGACGGGACTCGAACCCGCGACCCCCGGCGTGACAGGCCGGTATTCTAACCAACTGAACTACCACTCCTCGTCCGGCACTCGGGCGCTACGCGCGCCAGACGGCTGCTGGTGGGTGCTGACGGGATCGAACCGCCGACATTCGCCTTGTAAGGGCGACGCTCTACCGGCTGAGCTAAGCACCCGCGGGTGCGGTTCCTCGTCGTGCGGCCACCGGCCGCCTCAGGCTGCGCCTGCGTCCTCGCCGCGTGCGCCACCGGTCGCCCGGCGCCGCGCGCATGCTCGGCAGCCCGTTATTTTAGCTCATCCTTCAGCGCCTTGCCAGCCCGGAACCTCGGCACCTTGGCCGAGGGAATCTTGATGGTGTCGCCGGTCCTGGGATTGCGCCCGGCGCGCGCGGTGCGGCGCCCGACGTAGAACGAGCCGAAGCCTACCAGCGTGACGATGTCGCCCTTCTTGAGCGAACCCTTGATCGAGTTCACCGTCGCGTCGAGCGCACGCCCGGCGGCGGCCTTCGAGATGTCGGCGTGGCGGGAGATCGCGTCGATCAGGTCGTTCTTGTTCACGTGGGTGTCCTCACGGTGGGTGTCGCCTGCGCGCGGCGTCCGGTGGGGAGCGCACCCGTCGCGGCGGCGTCGGTTCTTCGAACGGGAATGTCGCGGCGCGCGATCGCGCGCCGACGCCGTCGTTATAGCGCCCGCGATTTTTCGCTGTCAAGCGGACAATCGCGCGCGCGGCGCGCGCTCGTCAGGCGATGCTTGAAGTTGCGCGCGTTAAGTGGTTGACAAGTCGCGCGGCGAGCGTTCGCGCGCGGCGACGAGCGGCGTCGGACGAAAAAACAACGCGCGCGGGCACGCTTCGTGCGGCCGCGCGCGCTGCCTTGAACGGCGTCCGGCGCCGACGTCAATGCTTGAGTTGCGCGCCTTCGCCTTCGCTCGCCGGCGCGGCGGGCGGCGGCGCATCGGCGTCCTTCTTCTCGTCGGCGAGCGGCACCGGCTGGCGCTCGAGCGTCGCCTCGAGCACCTGCTCGATCCAGCGCACCGGACGGATCTCGATGCGGTTCTTGATCTCGTCGGGAATCTCCGCGAGGTCCTTCACGTTCTCCTCGGGCACGAGCACCGTCTTGATGCCGCCGCGGCCCGCGGCGAGCAGCTTCTCCTTCAATCCGCCGATCGGCAGGACCTCGCCGCGCAGCGTGATCTCGCCGGTCATCGCCACGTCGCAGCGGACCGGGATGCCGGTCAGGATCGACACCATCGCGGTGGCGATCGCGGCGCCCGCGGACGGGCCGTCCTTCGGCGTCGCGCCCTCCGGCAGGTGGATGTGCAGGTCGGTCTTCGTGTAGAAGTCCGGCGCGATGCCCAACTGGCGGCTGCGGTGGCGCACGACCGACAGCGCCGCGGCGATCGACTCGTTCATCACCTCGCCCAGCTTGCCGGTGGAGGTCGTCTTGCCCTTGCCGGGCAGCGCGACCGCCTCGATCGTCAGGAGATCGCCGCCGACCTCGGTCCAGGCGAGGCCGGTGACCTGCCCCACCTGGTTCTTCTTCTCGGCGATGCCGTAGGTGAAACGCCGCACGCCCAGGTACTTGTCGAGGTTCTTCGAGGTCACCTCGACCGGCCCCTTGGCCCTGCGCGCCTTGCCCTCGCTCTCCTTCAGCAGCAGGGCCTTGACGACCTTGCGGCAGATCTTGCTGATGTCGCGCTCGAGGTTGCGCACGCCCGCCTCGCGCGTGTAGTAGCGCACGATGTCGCGCAGCGCGCTCTCGGCGACGTGCACTTCCTCCGGCTTGATGCCGTTGTTCTTCATCTGCTTGGGCAGCAGGTACTGCTTGGCGATCGCGATCTTCTCGTCCTCGGTGTAGCCGGAGAGCCGGATCACCTCCATCCGGTCGAGCAGCGGCGCGGGGATCGCCATCGTGTTGGCGGTCGCGACGAACATCACGTCGGACAGGTCGTACTCGACTTCGACGTAGTGGTCGACGAAGGTCGAGTTCTGCTCGGGGTCGAGCACCTCGAGCAGCGCGGAACTCGGGTCGCCGCGGAAGTCCATGCCCATCTTGTCGACTTCGTCGAGCAGGAACAGCGGGTTGCGCACGCCGATCTTCGACATGTTCTGCAGGATCTTGCCGGGCATCGACCCGATGTAGGTCCGGCGGTGGCCGCGGATCTCCGCCTCGTCGCGCACCCCGCCGAGCGACATGCGGACGAACTTGCGGTTGGTCGCCTTGGCGATCGACTGGCCGAGCGAGGTCTTGCCGACGCCGGGCGGGCCGACCAGGCACAGGATCGGGCCCTTCAGGCGGTCGACGCGCTGCTGGACCGCGAGGTACTCGACGATGCGTTCCTTGACCTTCTCGAGGCCGTAGTGATCGGCGTCGAGCACCTTGACCGCGTGCGCGAGGTCCTTGTTGATCTTGCTCTTCTTGCGCCAGGGCAGCGCGGTCAGCGTGTCGACGAAGTTGCGCACGACGGTCGCCTCGGCCGACATCGGCGACATCATCCGGAGCTTCTTCAGCTCGTTCATCGCCTTGGCCTCGGCCTCCTTGCTCATGCGCGCGGCCTTGACCTTCTTCTCCATCTCCTCGAGGTCGGCGTTCTCGTCGCCCTCGCCCAGTTCCTTCTGGATCGCCTTGACCTGCTCGTTCAGGTAGTACTCGCGCTGGCTCTTCTCCATCTGCCGCTTCACGCGGCCGCGGATGCGTTTCTCGACCTGCAGGATGTCGACCTCGCCTTCGAGCAGGCCGAGCAGGTGCTCGAGGCGCTTCACCGGGTCGCTCATCTCGAGGATCTGCTGCTTCTGCTCGAGCTTCAACGGCAGGTGGGCCGCGATCGCGTCCGCCAGCCGCCCGCCGTCGTCGATCCCGGACATCGAGGTGAGGATCTCGGGCGGGATCTTCTTGTTGAGCTTCACGTACTGGTCGAACTGCGCGAGCAGCGCGCGGCGCATCGCCTCGACCTCGTGCGCCGGGCCCGCGTCGATCTCGACCGGGCGCGCCTGGGCGGTCAGCAGTTCGGACAGGTCCCTCACCGACTCGATCCGGGCCCGCTGGGTCCCCTCGACCAGCACCTTCACCGTGCCGTCGGGGAGCTTCAGCATCTGCAGGACGGTGGCGATGCTGCCGATCTCGTAGAGGTCGTCGGCGCCCGGGTCGTCCTTCGCCGCCTGCTTCTGGGCGACGAGCAGAATGTGCTTGCCCGATTCCATCGCGGCGTCGAGCGCCTTGATCGACTTCGGGCGCCCCACGAACAGCGGGATGACCATGTGCGGGAACACCACAACGTCGCGCAGCGGCAGGAGCGGGAGCGAGTTGAGGTCGGCCGGGGATTGCGGTTCGGTAGACATCGTGTCCTTCGGGCGGGAGTACCCCCGGAACATGGGGGCGGGAGCACCGCCGGGCAAGGCGAGCGCGAGTATGCTGCAAATTCAATGGCTTGAGGCCATGCACGGCGCGCCGAACCGAGGACGCCTCCCGGCCGGAACCCGTGAACCATGTCCCCACGGTACCACAGGCCGCCGACCACGCCCGCAGCGGACGCGGCGCCGGCGCGCCGGCAGTCCCGCTGCCGGTTCCGGCGGCGCCGCAGGGTCGGGAGGGTCTTCTAGGCCTTGCCGGCCGCGACCTTCGCGGTCTCGGCGAACATCAGAAGCGGCTTGCCGTCGTGCGTGATCGTCGATTCGTCGACGATCACGCGCGCGAGGTTGGCGAGCGACGGCAGGTCGTACATCACGTCGAGCAGCGTCTGCTCGATGATCGAGCGCAGTCCGCGCGCGCCCGTCTTGCGGGCGAGCGCCTTGCGCGCGATGGCGCGCAGCGCGCCTTCGCGGATCTCGAGCTCGACGCCCTCCATCCGGAACATCTTCTGGTACTGCTTGATCAGCGCGTTCTTCGGCTCGACCAGGATCTCGATCAGCGCGCCTTCGTCCAGCTCGTCGAGCGTCGCCACCACCGGCAGGCGGCCGACGAACTCCGGGATCAGGCCGAACTTGATCAGGTCCTCGGGCTCCGCCTGGCGCAGGAGCGTCGTGATGTTCTTGCGGTCGTCGGGCGAGGCGACCTCCGCGCCGAAGCCGATGCCGGTCTTGGCGCTGCGCTGACGGACGATCTTCTCGAGTCCGTCGAACGCGCCGCCGCAGACGAACAGGATGTTCGTCGTGTCGACCTGGACGAACTCCTGGTTCGGATGCTTGCGCCCGCCCTGCGGCGGCACGCTCGCGATCGTGCCCTCGATCAGCTTCAGCAGCGCCTGCTGCACCCCTTCGCCCGACACGTCACGGGTGATCGACGGGTTGTCGCTCTTGCGCGAGATCTTGTCGATCTCGTCGATGTACACGATGCCGCGCTGCGCCTTGTCGATGTCGTAGTCGCACTTCTGCAGGAGCTTCTGGATGATGTTCTCGACGTCCTCGCCGACGTAGCCGGCCTCGGTGAGGGTGGTCGCGTCCGCGATGACGAAGGGAACGTCGAGGAGCCGCGCGAGCGTCTGGGCGAGCAGCGTCTTGCCCGACCCGGTCGGGCCGATCAGGAGGATGTTCGACTTCGCGAGCTCGACGTCGTCTTCCTTCGCGCCGGATTCGAGCCGCTTGTAGTGGTTGTAGACCGCGACCGACAGGATCTTCTTCGCCGGCTCCTGCCCGATCACGTACTGGTCGAGGATCGAGCGGATCTCGTGCGGCGTCGGGAGCTTGTTGCGCTCGCCCTGCGCCTCGCCGGCGGACGAGCCCTCCTCGCGGATGATGTCGTTGCAGAGCTCGATGCACTCGTCGCAGATGAACACCGACGGACCGGCGATGAGCTTCCGCACCTCGTGCTGGCTCTTGCCGCAGAAGGAGCAGTACAACAGCTTGTCGCCGGAATTTTTGTCGGCCATTCAATGACCTGCGATGGGTACCCGAGAACGGACTTTACGCCCCGGCGACCCGCTTGTGCAAGACCTGGTCGACGATGCCGTAGTCGCGGGCGGCGTCGGCCCACAGGAAGTTGTCGCGGTCGTGGTCGCGCTCGACCTGTTCCGCCGGACGCCCGGTGAAGGCGGCCATCTGCGTGATGAAGCGCTTCTTGAGGTCGATCACGTACTGCGCGTGGCGCTCGATGTCCGACACCTGGCCCTGGAAGCCGCCCGAAGGCTGGTGGATCATCACCGTCGAGTTGGGCAGCGCGAAGCGCTTGCCCTTCGCGCCGGCGGCGAGCAGGAAGGCGCCCATCGACGCCGCCATGCCCACGCACATCGTCGAGACGTCCGGCTTGATGAACTGCATCGTGTCGAAGATCGCCATGCCCGCGGAGACCGAACCGCCCGGCGAGTTGATGTAGAAATGGATGTCCTTGTCGGGATTCTCGGACTCCAGGAACAGCATCTGTGCGACGATCAGGTTGGCGGTCGCGTCGTTCACCGGGCCGACCAGGAAGACGATGCGTTCCTTCAAGAGCCGCGAATAGATGTCGTACGCGCGCTCGCCGCGTCCACTCTGCTCGATGACCATCGGGATCAGCCCGAGGCCCTGCGGTTCGTGCATGCTCATCGTTGCTATTTCCCGCGTTGTAGTTGACAAGGCGCCCGCCTCCGGGCGCGGCGCGCCTCCCTCCCGCACAAGATGGGACGCGCGGGCCCCGACGTCAAGCGGGAGCGCCCGGCAGTCAGGCCCGCGCGGGCTCCATCAGCGCCTCGAAGGTCGTCGGTCGGTCGACAACGCGGGTGCGCGTCAATACCCAATCCACGACGTTCTTCTCGACTGCGGCGGTCTCGAACTCGGTCAGGCGCTCGGGCTTCTCGTAGTGCCAGCGCACGACGGCGTCGGGCTGCTCGTAGGTCTGGGCCGCGGCTTCGACGCGGCTTCGCACCTGCTCGCGCGTCGCGGCGAGTCCGTGGTTGCGCACGAGGTCGCCCAGCACGAGGCCGATGACCACGCGATCCTCCGCCTGCTGGCGGAACATGTCCGGCGACAGTTTCGCGTCCTCGGGCTTCATGCCCTGGCGGCGCAGGTTCTCGGCGGCCGCGTCGGCCATCGCCTGCATCTCCTGCTCCACCAGCGATCGCGGCGGCGTGAACGTGGCCTTCGAGCGCAGCGCGACCAGCGCCTGGTCGCGGATCACCGTCTCGACCTTGCGCGCGAGTTCGAGTTCGAGATTCTGCGAGATCTCCTTGCGCAGGTCGTCGAGCGAACCCGATGCGACGCCGAAGCCCTTCGCGAAGGCATCGTCGAGTGCCGGGAGCGTCGGCGCCGAGACGCGCTTCGCGGTCAACGCGAAGCTGGCGCGCTTTCCCGCGACTTCCTTGCCGTGGTAGTCGTCGGGAAAGACGAGCGGAAACTCGATCGTCTGCCCGGCGCGCACGCCCGAGAGCGCCGCCTCGAACTCGGGCAGCATCCGGCCTTCGCCGAGCGTGATGGTGAAGTCGCGCGCCTGTCCGCCGGGAAACTCGACGCCGTCGATCGTGCCGGTGAAGTCGACGAGCACGCGATCGCCGTCGGCCGCGCCCCGGTCGACGTCGTGCCAGGTCGCGTTCTGACGGCGCAGCACCTCGATCGTGCGGTCGACGTCGGCTTCGGTCACGTCGACCTGCGGCCGCTCGACCGTGACGGCCGAGAGATCCGCGAGCGTGATCTCCGGATAGACCTCGAAGGTCGCGGCGAAGGCGAGTTCGTCGGGCCGGGCCGGATTCGGGGCGGGCTCGATGCGCGGCATCCCGGCGATCCGGAGGTTCTGCGCGCGAACGGCGTCGTTGAAACGCGTGTTGACCGCTTCGGTGATCACGTCGGTGCGCACCTGCGGCCCGTACTGCTGCGCCACCATCTTGACGGGCACGTGGCCCGGGCGGAAGCCCGGCACCTTCGCGGTGCGGGCGAGGTTCCCCAGGCGTTTCTGGATCTCGCCTTCGATGTCGGCGATGGGCACGGCGACCTCGATGCGTCGCTCGAGGCCGGATGGGGCGGGAGTCTCGGTCATGTCGGGTTCGTCTTCCGAAGGCGTCTGCGAATCGAGAGGCTCGCGCGGACGGGGCGTCCACGGCGTGCGTGCTACAGTCGTACCGGACGCGTCACGTCGCGTCGAACGTCGGCGGGCGGTGGCTGGTGCGAAAGGGGGGACTCGAACCCCCATGGGTTGCCCCGCCGGAACCTAAATCCGGTGCGTCTGCCGATTCCGCCACTTTCGCGGCGCACGGGCCCCGCCTCGACTGCTCGTCCCGCCGAATCCCGGAACACCACCCCGGCTGCCAAACGGTCAATTATAGCGGAATGCCGACCGACGGGCGATGCGCTCGTCGCGCCCGCACCCTCGCCGATCGCGCCCTTGGACTCGCCCGACCCCCGTTGCCCGCGCTTCGCGATGTCGCGGGGTCGCCCCCCTGGTCCGTTCACGCGGGTGCGCGCCGCGGCCGTGACGCATCCTGCCGGTCGTCGGCTGGCGTGGGGGATCTGACCCTTGTCCGTCGGCCACTACGAGAATTTCCCGGTCGCCTCCCGCCTCGTGCCTCCGCGCGAGCGTCGCGCGGTCGTCGCCCTCTATCGGTTCGCGCGAGGCGCGGACGACCTCGCCGACGAGGGCGACGACCCGCCGGCTGTGCGGCTCGCGGCCCTTTCGCGCTACCGGCGCGCGATCGACGCGATCGCGGGAGGCGTCCGCGACCCGATCCTCGAGGAGGCGCCGTTCGCCGAACTCGGCCGCGCGGTGCGCGAGCACGCGCTCCCCACCGCGCCGCTCGCCGACCTCCTCTCCGCGTTCGCCCAGGACGTCACGGTGCATCGCTACCCGGATTTCGCCGCGCTCCGCGACTACACGCGGCGTTCGGCCGATCCGGTGGGCCGCCTGCTCCTCGCGCTCTACCGCCGCGCGACCGACGGCAATCTCGCGCTCTCCGACGCGATCTGCACCGGCCTGCAGCTCGCGAACTTCTGGCAGGACGTCGCGATCGACTGGACCAAGGGCCGCGTCTACCTGCCGCAGGACGACCTCGCGCGCCACGGCGTCGCCGAATCGCAGATCGCCGAAGGACGTTGCGACGATCGCTGGCGGGAGCTGATGCGGTTCGAATGCGCGCGCGCGCGCGAACTCCTCGTGCGCGGCCGCCCGCTCGCCGCGCGCCTGCCGTGGAGGATCGGGCTCGAGCTTCGCGCGGTGGTCGCCGGCGGGCTCGCGATCCTCGAACGCATCGACGCGACGGGCGGCGACGTGTTCCGTTTCCGCCCGACGCTCTCCGGCGCGGACTGGGCGCGGGTCGGGTGGCGGGCGCTCCGCTCGTCGCTCGCCCCGGGCTGATCGGGGCGATGCGAAGAGTGCCGGGGAAGCGCACATGACGCCCGACGAATACTGCGCCTCGAAGGCCGCGCGGAGCGGCTCGTCGTTCTACTACAGCTTCCGCCTGCTGCCGGAGGATCGGCGGCGCGCGATCACCGCGCTCTACGCGTACTGCCGCGAGGTCGACGACGTCGTCGACGAAGTCCACGATCCCGTCGTGGCGCGCGCGAAGCTCGCGTGGTGGCGGCTCGAGGTCGCGTCGATCTTCGGAGGAACCCCGGCGCATCCGGTGGCGCAGGCGCTCGTGCCGGTCGTGCGAAAGCACGGCCTCGTGCGCGACCAGCTCGAGGCGGTGATCGACGGCATGACGATGGATCTCGACCAGGTCCGCTACGCCGACTTCGCCGACCTCGAGCGTTACTGCCATCGTGTCGCCGGCGTCGTCGGGCTGATGTCGGCCGAGATCTTCGGCTACGAGGATGCGGCGACGCGCGGCTTCGCGCGCGACCTGGGCATCGCGTTCCAGCTCACCAACATCGTTCGCGACGTCGGCGAGGACGCGAGGCGCGGCCGCATCTACCTTCCCACGGACGAACTCGCGCGCTTCGGCGTGAGCGCGTCGGCGATCCAGGCCGCGAGGATGGAGCCCGGGTTCGTCGAACTCATGCGTTTCCAGATCGCACGCGCGCGAAGCTGGTACGACCGCGCGATGGGACAGCTCGCCGCGCGCGATCGGAAGTCGCAGCGCCCGAGCCTCGCGATGGCGGCGATCTACCGGACGCTTCTGGACGAGATCGAGCGCGACGGCTGCCGCGTGCTCGATCGGCGCATCGCGCTCACGCCGCTGCGCAAGCTGTGGATCGCGTGGCGGGTCGCGCGGACGGGCTGATCGTGGGAGCCGCCGCCTCGATGCGCCCGCGCGTGTCCGCGCCGGTCGCCGTGATCGGCGGCGGATGGGCGGGCTGCGCCGCCGCGTGGACGCTCGCGAGCCGCGGCATCCCGGTGGTGCTGCACGAAGCCGCGCCGGTGCTGGGAGGCCGCGCACGGCGCGTGGAGCGCGCCGGCATTCCGATCGACAACGGGCAGCACCTGATCGTCGGCGCCTACGAATCCACGCGCACGCTCCTGCGGAGGGTGCACGGCGGACGCGTCGATCCCGGATTGCTGCGCCAACGGCTCGCGATCGTGCCGTTCGCGCCGGACTCGGGTTCGCTCGCGCTGCGGGCACCCCGCCTCGCGCCGCCGTGGAACCTCGCGACGGCCCTCGCGCTCGCCCGGGGACCGCGGCTTTCCGAACGCGTCGACGCGCTGAGGTGGCTTCGCACCCTCCACCTCTCGGGCTTCGAACGCGACGGCGGCGAGACCGTCGACGCCATGCTCTCGTCGCTCCCGCCGCGTATCGCCCGCGGCCTGTTCGCTCCGCTCGCGCTCGCGGCGCTCAACACGCCGACCTCCCGGGCGTCCGCGCGCGTCTATGCGCATCTGCTCGATCGCATATCGCGCGCGCCGGGCGGATCGGACTTCCTGCTGCCGATCCTCGATCTGTCCGAACTCCTGCCGGAACCCACCGCGCGGCGCATCGAGGCCCGCGGCGGCGAGGTGCGGCTGCGTTCGGGCGCCATCGTCGTCGCGGCGTCGGACGACGGCGTGGACATCCGCTCGGGAGGAGCCACCTGGCGCGCCGCGGCGGCGATCGTCGCCGTGGGCCCGCACCAGCTCGGCCACGCGCTCGCTCCCGGATTGGCCGAGCTGCCCGCCGCCGTCGATGCGCTCGCGGCGGTCGGCGCGATGCGCTACGAGCCGACGGCCACGATCTACCTGGGGTTCCGCGAGCGGCTTCGCCTGCGCTCCCGCATCCACCGCCTCGACGACGCGCCGGGCCAATGGCTCTTCGATCGCCGCGACGTCCTCGAACGCGCACCGGAAGCGGCCGCGGCGCGCGTACTGCGCGGTCTGGTCGCGGTCGTGATCTCCGCAGGAGGCGCGCACGACGATCTCGACGCCAAGGCGCTCGCGGGACGCGTGCACATGCAGTTGAAACGCCTGCGAGCGTCGTTCCCGGTACCGGTGTGGTCGCAGGTCATCGTCGAGCGGCGGTCGACGTTCGCCTGCGTGCCCGGACTGCGCCGGCCCGCTTCGCCGGTGCTCGGGCCGCGCCTCCACCTCGCCGGCGACTACCTCGATCCTGCGCTCCCCGCGACACTGGAAGCCGCGGTCGCGAGCGGCGAGGCCGCAGGGCATGCCGTGGCGCGCGCGCTGCGCCACGGATGACCGCGGTTGCGGTCGCGTGCTCGACCTGCCGGCATGACGTGACGGCGATGCGGCGGATCAGAGCTTCCGGGCGCGCTCGCGAAGCTGGAATTTCTGGATCTTGCCGGTCGAGGTCTTCGGCAGCGGGCCGAACACGACGGTCTTCGGCGTCTTGAAGGCGGCGAGGCGCTCACGGCACCACGCGATGATCTCCCCGGCGCTCGCCTCGCCGGCGTCCGGCTTCAGCGTCACGAACGCGCAGGGCGATTCGCCCCAGCGTTCGTCCGGCCGCGCCACGACCGCGGCTTCCATCACCTTCGGATGGCGGTAGAGACACTCCTCGACCTCGAGCGAACTCACGTTCTCGCCTCCGGTGATGATGATGTCCTTGCTGCGGTCGCGAACCTCGGCGTAACCGTCCGGATGCCAGACCGCGAGATCCCCGGTGGAGAGCCACCCGTGCTCGAACGCCTTCGCCGTCGCTTTCGGATTCTTGAGGTAGCCCTTCATGATCGTGTTGCCGCGGAGCATCACCTCGCCCATCGTCGCGCCGTCGCGCGGCACGCTCGCGCCGGTCGCGGGATCGGCGACCCTGACCGAGGCGAGCGTGGGCATGGCGACGCCCTGCCGCGCCATCCTGCGCGCGCGTTCGGCGAGCGGCAAACCCTCCCAGTCGCCCTGCGGCACGCACAGCATCGCAGGGCCGTAGGTTTCCGTGAGGCCGTACAGATGGGTCACGCGGAAGCCCATCGCCTCCATCGCCTCGATCACCGCGGAGGGCGGCGCCGCGCCGCCGGTGGCGACCTCCACGCGCTGGTCGAAGGCGAGTTTCGCCTCCGCCGGCGCGTGGATCAGCATCGACAGCACGACCGGCGCGCCGCACAGGTGCGTGACGCGGTGGTCGCGGATCGCGCGGAACACCGCCGCCGGCTCGACCCGCCGGAGGCACACGTGCGTGCCGCCCGCCGCGGTGACCGCCCAGGTGAAGGTCCAGCCGTTGCAGTGGAACATCGGCAGCGTCCACAGGTAGACGCTGTCCGCGGAAAGCCGCATCGCGAGCGCATTGCCGAGCGCGTTCAGGTACGCGCCGCGGTGGTGATAGACGACCCCCTTCGGGTCGCCGGTGGTGCCCGACGTGTAGAGCAGCGCGAGCGAATCCCACTCGTCGATCGGGCCGGGCCATTCGAACCGCGGATCGCCCTCCCGCAGCAGCGACTCGTAGGCCACGTCGCCCAGGCGCTCTCCGCCCGGACCCTCCGGATCGTCGATGTCGACGACGAAGATGTCGCGGCCGAGCCGCGAGAGCGCCTCGCGCATGACCGGCGCGAACTCCGGATCGGTCACGAGCGCCTTCGCCTCGCCGTGGTCGAGGCAGAACGCGAGCGTGGCCGCGTCGAGCCGCACGTTGAGCGCGTTCAGGACCGCGCCCAGCGCGGGGACCGCGTAGTGCAGTTCGAGCAGCGCGGGAATGTTGGGCGCCATCACCGCCACGGCGTCGCCGCGACGGATGCCGCGCCGCGCGAGCGCGCTCGCGAGCCTTCGCGCGCGCTCGCCGAACTCGCGGTAGGTAAATGCGAGCCTCCCGTGCCGGACGGCGACCCGGTCGGCCCACACCTCGGCCGCGCGTTCGAGGAAGCACACCGGCGTGAGCGCGACGTGGTTCGCCGCACCGACCGCGAGGTCGCGCACGAACGGGTGGTCTCCGGGCAGCGGGCCGTCGCTCACGTGCTCTCCTGCGGCGGGGGCGGTCGATTCCGGCGGCCGCGTCAACCGGTGCGCCCGGTCCGCGTCCGCTCCCGCAGCAACCGCTGCTGTTCGCGGCCCCATTCGCGTTCGCGGATCGAGTCGCGCTTGTCGTGCTGTTTCTTGCCCTTCGCGAGGCCGACCTCGAGCTTGATCATCCCGCGCTTGTAGTGCAGGTCGATCGGGACGAGCGTGTAGCCGGCGCGCTCGACGCGGCCGATGAACCGGTTGATCTCGTCGCGGCGCATCAGGAGCCGCCGCGTGCGGGTCGGATCCGCGTGCACGTGCGTCGACGCCTGGGCGAGCGGCGAGATGTGCGCACCGACGAGCGACACCGCGCCGTCCTTGACGACGACGTAGGCCTCCTTCAGGTTCGCGCGGCCGGCCCGGATGGCCTTCACCTCCCAGCCTTCGAGCGCGAGCCCGGCCTCGACGCGTTCCTCGATAAAATAGTCGTGGAACGCCTTCCGGTTCTCGACGATGCTCATGGCCGGATTGTAACGCCCGCCTTCCGATGAAACGCATCTGCCACTCGGTGCTCGTCCCCTACTCGGCGCAGGAGATGTACGCGCTGGTCGACCACATCGAGCGCTATCCCGAGTTCCTGCCGTGGTGCGCGGGCGCCCAGGTGACGGCGCAGGCGGACGGCGCGAAGCGGGCGCGCCTCGACATCGACTACCACGGCATCCGGGCGCACTTCACGACGTCGAACGTCAACAGCAGCGGCGCGTCGATCGTGGTGACGCTCGTCGACGGGCCGTTCCGGCACCTGCACGGCGAGTGGCGCTTTCGTGCGTTGGCGGAGGCGGCGTCCAAGGTCGAACTCGAACTCGCCTACGAGTTCGCGAGCGGCCTCCTCGAACGCGCGGTCGGTCCGGTCTTCGACCACATCGCCTCGACCTTCGTCGAGGCCTTCGTGCGTCGCGCGGGCGAGGCGTACGGCGAGCGATGACGTCGATCCGGATCGCGGTGGCCTGGGCGTCCGCGGCGGCGCAGGAAGTCGTCGACGTGACGCTGCCCGCGGGCGCCACGGTGGCCGACGCGATCGCCGCGAGCGACGCGCTCGTCCGCGCCGGCGTCGACGCGAAGATCGCCGGCTATGCGATCTTCGGCCAGGCCGCGCGGTCAGACACGCCGCTCCGCGATGGCGATCGGGTCGAGGTCACCCGCCCGCTCGTCGCCGATCCGAAGGCCCTGAGGCGCTCCCGCGCGAGGGACCGCCCGCTTGCGCCCGCGCGCCCGCGTCGGCTCGTTGGCAACCGTTCCTGACCGCCACGGCTGGCGCGGCCAGCCGACTTCGGCCACAATGCGCGGCCCGATGGCCCGCATCTCCGCCCTGCCCGTCCTCGCCCTCGCCGCCGTGCTCACGGCCGCGCCCGTGCGCGCCGACGTCGCGACCGCGGACGGGGCCGCACCCGCGCTCTCTCCGGTGGAAACCGTCTGGCGCGGCACCCAGGACCTCGCGATCTACGCGTTGGGACTCCTCGGCGTCCGCTACCGCTACGGTGGGGAATCGCCCGAGCGCGGCCTCGACTGCAGCGGGCTCGTGCGCTACGTGTTCGGGCAGGTCACCGGCGTCACGCTGCCGCGCACGTCGCGCGAACTCGCGAAGGTGGGCGCGCCGGTCATGCGCGACGACCTGCAGGTGGGCGACCTCGTGTTCTTCGACACCCGCCGGTTCGCGTTCTCGCACGTCGGCATCTACCTCGGCGACGACCGGTTCATCCATGCGCCGTCGCGCGGCAGCGAAGTCCAGATCTCCGAACTCGACAACCGCTACTGGCGCCGGCATTTCAACGGCGCCCGCCGGCTGATCGGCGTCCTGCCGGGCCTCATTCCGGAGGCTGCGGCGGGGGTGCCCGTCGCCGCGCCTGCCGCGGCGCTCGAACGCTAGTCGCGCGCGCCCGCGCGTTTCAGCCGCTCGACCAGCTGCTCGTCGTTGCCGCGCTTCGCCCAGTCGAGCGCCGAGGCGCCGTTCTCGTTGCGGCGGTTGACGTCGGCGCCGCGCGAGATCAGGAGCAGAGCGGTCGAGTAGCGGTTCTCGCGCACCGCCATCATCAGCGCGGTCGTGCCGTTCGGCGCCGCGGCGTTGATGTCGGCGCCTTCGCCCAGCAGCCAGCGGACGAGGTCGTCGTGGCCGCCGGTCGCCGCGTAGATGAGCGGCGTCCAGCCCCTCATGTTCACCTCGGCGCCCTTCTGGCGCAGCGCCTTGGCGATGCCGGCATGGCCGTTCAGCACCGCGAGCATGAGCGCGGTGTCGCCATAGCGGTTGCGCTTGTCGACGTCGGCCTTCGCCGCGAGCAGCACCTCGACCACCGAAGCGCTGCCCGCACGCGCGGCCGCGACGATCACCGGGTCGCCGTTCGCGTCGACGCTGTTCGGATCGACGCCGCGCGCGAGGATCGCCTTCACCTGGTCGCCACGGTCGTTCGCCGCGGCGATGGAGAGGTCCTCGAGGAGTTGCTGGGCCGACGCCGGAGGCGCGAACGCGAGCATGAGCGCCAGCACGGCAGGCAGGACGGCGGAGATGCGTCGTAGGTCAAAGGACATGGGGGTCGATCCTGAACAGTCGGAAGAAATTGGCGGAGGTCGCGTTCGCGATCGCGGCCACGTCGGCCTCGCGCAGTCGCGCGATCGCCTCGGCGACGTGCACCACCCACGCGGGCTCGTTCGTCCTGCCCCGATGAGGCACCGGCGCGAGGTAGGGACTGTCGGTCTCGACCAGCATCCGTTCCAGCGGCACGCGTTTCGCGACCTCGTGGAGGTCGCGCGCGTTCCGGAACGACACGATGCCCGAGAACGAAATGTGGAATCCGAGATCGAGCGCGGCGGAGGCCACCTCCCACGACTCGGTGAAGCAGTGCATGACGCCGCCGACCTCGTGCGCGCGCTCCTCGCGCATGATCGCGAGCGTGTCGTCCGCGGCGCTCCGCGTGTGGATCACCAGCGGCTTGCCTGACTCGCGCGCCGCGCGGATGTGGGTGCGGAAGCGCGAACGCTGCCACTCGAGATTCCCGCTGAGCCGGTAATAGTCGAGTCCCGTCTCGCCGATCGCGACGACCTTCGCGCGCGACGCCCGTTCGACGAGCGTCGCCACGTCGGGCTCGACCGTGTCCGGATAGTCGGGATGCGTGCCGACGGTCGCGTACAGGTTCGCATGCTCCGCGGCGAGCGCATGCACCCGCGGCCAGTCGGGCAGGTCGACCGAGATGCACAGCGCATGCGTCACCCGCGCTTCGCGCATGGCCCGAAGCTTCGCGGGCAGGTCGCCCGCGAGTTCGGGAAAGTCGAGGTGGCAGTGCGAATCGACGAACACGGCAGTTGTCAGTTGACAGTTGTCAGTTGTCAGTGGTTCGGCGCGGATGCGCGGCACGCAGGCACGGTGCGCAGTTGCTGACAACTGTCAACTGTCAACTGACAACTGACAACTACAACGTATGGGTCGGTCGCGAGGACGCGAGGGTCTCGCCCAGGATCTTCTCGATCGCGGCGCGGGCGGCGGCGCCGGTCTCGTCGAGCGTGAACTGGACGCCGATGCCCTGGGTCCGGCTGCCCTGCACCCCCTCCGGCGTGATCCACACGACCTTGCCCTGCACCGCGATGCGGTTGGGATCGTCCATCAGCGACAGAAGCATGAACACTTCCTCGCCGAGCGCATAGGAACGGGAGGTGGGAATGAAGATGCCGCCCCCCTTGAGGAACGGCATGTAGGCGGCGTAGAGCGCCGCCTTCTCGCGGATGTTGAGCGACAGCACGCCGGGGCGCGCGGCGCCCGCCTGTGCGGCGGCATGCTTGGGATCGGCCATGGTCAGGCGAAGAGCGTTCGGTAGTCGGAGACGAGCGCTTCGGCGACGAGCCGCGGCTGCAGCGGATGGGCGATCCGGGCGCGCTCCGTCAGGACCGCGCGATGATAGCGGCAAAGGTCGATCCTCGCCACCCGCGGCGCGAGCGAGGCGAGCGCGCCAGCCCGCCCGGGCAGGCGCAATGGCGCCCCGCCCGCCGCCACGCGCGCGAGGTCCGCGGTCCAGGCGACGATCGCATCCAGCGCCGCTGCGAGCCGCGCTTTGCGCTCGTCCTTGCCGCCCGCGTCGATCCGTGCGCCGAGCGCGATCGGCGCAAGGCGGCGCGGTTCGGAGAGCGCGTCGTACCAGGCGTCGCGTTCGTCCCGACTGCCGGACTCCGCGAGCGCCAGCGCCGCGAGCGGCGCGCCGCCCGCCTCGGCGAGCAGCGCTTCGGCGCCGACGACCCCTCGTTCCGCGAGCCAGGCCGCCGAATCCTCGACCGACGGCCGCGGCGCCGCGACGCGCAGGCAGCGGCTCGCGACCGTCGGCAGCAGCCGGCCGGGCTGGTCCGACGTGAGCACGAGCAGCGCGCCGGCCGGCGGCTCCTCCAGCGTCTTCAAGAGCGCGTTGGAGGCCTCGGCGGTCATGCGTTCCGCGGGCGCGACGACCGCGACGCGGCGCCCGGCGCGGTGCGCGCTCGTCTGCGTCATGTCGATCACCGCGCGCACGCGGTCGACGACGATTTCGGCGACCGGTTCCCAGGTCTCGCCCTTCTCGTCGTAGTCCCACAGGTCGAGCACGCGGAGGTCAGGGTGCGTGCGCGCCGACACGTAGCCGCATCCGGCGCAGGTTCCGCAGGCGAGACCCTCGGCGCGCGGCGACTCGCACAAGAGCGCCTGCGCGAGGTGCAGCGCGAGCGTCTTCTTGCCGAGGCCCGCGGGCCCGGTGACGAGATGCGCGTGGTGCATCCGATCGCGCGCGCGCAAACGCTCGACCAGCCAGTCGCGCTGCCACGGGAGCGGCGCGGGCCAGGGCTCCGGCGACGACGAGGCGGGCGCGTCGTCGCTCACAGCGCCAGCACGATGCGCGCGAGTTCCGCGCGCACCGCCTCCTGCGGCCGGGTCGAGTCGATGATGCGGAAGCGCGCCGGTTCGGCCCGCGCGCGCGCGAGGTAGGTCGCGCGGACCCGCTCGGGAAAGCCGTCGCCCTCGCGCTCGAACTTGTCGAGGTCGCGCCCCTGCGCGCGCGCGCGCTCGAGCCGTTCGCGCGACACCGCGCTCGGCACGTCGAACAGGATCGTGACGTCCGGCCGGCAGTCGCCATGCACCCACGCTTCGAGCCAGGCGATGCGCTCGCCGTCGACGCCATGGCCGCCGCCCTGGTAGGCCCAGGTCGCGTCGGTGAAACGGTCGCACAGCACCCAGTCGCCGCGCGCGAGCGCGGGACCGATCACGCGGCGGAGGTGCTCGGCGCGCGCGGCGAACATGAGGAGCGTCTCGGCGTCGTGGTCCATCGGCTCGTGCAGGAGGAGTTCGCGCAGCGCCTCGCCCGCGGGCGTGCCGCCCGGCTCGCGCGTCGCGACGACCGCGTGCCCGCGCGCGCGCATCCGCTCGGCGAGGAAGTCGACGTGCGTGCTCTTGCCGGCGCCGTCGATGCCTTCGAGCGTGACGAAACGGCCGCGCGCCGCGTGCGTCATCCGGCGCACCCGCGGACGGCATGGAGAATCGTCGGACGGCCGCGGGATCGCGTCCCGGCGGCGGACGGGGCGCGCGGCGCGCTTCGGAGAGGGTTCATCGCTTCTGGTATTTTGCCACCGCGCGATTGTGCTCCGCGAGCGTCGCCGAGAATTCGCTGCTGCCGTCGCCGCGCGCCACGAAGTACAGGTAGGGCGTCGCGGGCGGATCGACGACCGCGTCGAGCGAGGCCTGCGACGGCAGCGCGATCGGCGTCGGCGGCAGGCCGTCGCGCGTGTAGGTGTTCCACGGCGTGTCGGCCTCGAGGTCGCGCTTCCGGAGGTTGCCGTCGAACGCGTCGCCCATGCCGTAGATCACGGTCGGATCCGCCTGCAGGCGCATGCCGCGCTTCAGGCGATTGACGAGGACCGAGGCGATCGCCGGACGGTCGGCCGGCCGGCCGGTCTCCTTCTCGACGATCGAGGCGAGGATCAGGGCTTCGTAGGGTGACGCGAGCGGCAGTCCGGGCTGGCGCCGCGCCCACGCGGCTTCGAGGCGCGCGCGCAACTGACCATGCGCGCGCGCGAGCAGCGCACGGTCTCCGCTGCCGCTGGCGTAGAAATAGGTGTCCGGGAAGAACTGTCCTTCGAGCGACGGCGCGTCGATGCCGAGCGTCGCCGCGATCTCGTCGGTCGTGCGATCGGCGAGCGCGTGCGCGAGCGAGGGCTCCGCCGCGACGCGCTTCAGGAGGTCTCGCGCGGTCGAGCCCTCGACGAAGGTGATCGACGTCTGCGTGACGTCGCCCTGCGTCAGCTTCGCGAGCAGCGCGTGGAGGTCGACCGTCCCGTCGAACGCGTACTGCCCCGCCTTGACCGAACGGTCGACGCCCTTCGCGCGCGCGAGGAGCGTGAGGAACGCCGGGTGCACGAGCACGCCGTCGTCGGCGAGCCTGCGCCCGATCGAGGCCACCGTCGCGCCCGGCCGCACCTCGAGCGTGTAGGGCGTGGCGGGCAACGGCAGCGCTCGCCCGACCCACCACACCAGGAACGCCGCCACGAGGCCGAAGACGACCGCGAGCGAGACGAGCGTTCGCGCGACGAAGCGCAGGACGGAGAAGCCGGGCATCGGGGATCGGCGCACCGGGGCGCGCGGGTGCGGCGATTATAATCGGCGCATGCCGCACTCCCCCGCACGCCGTGCCCGCGGCTTCACGCTGATCGAGATCATGGTCGTGATCGTGATCCTGGGCGTGCTCGCGGCGCTCGTCGTGCCTCGGGTGCTCGACCGTCCCGAAGAGGCGCGGCGCGTCGCGGCGAAGTCGGACATCGCCGCGATCGTCGGCGCGCTCAAGCTCTACCGCCTCGACAACACGCGCTACCCGACCGGCGAGCAGGGCCTCGTCGCGCTCGTGACCCGTCCCGACCAACCGCCGGTGCCGGGCAACTGGAAACCCGGCGGCTACCTCGAGAAGCTGCCGAAGGACCCGTGGGGCCGCGCGTACAGATACCTCAATCCCGGCCTCAAGGGCGAGATCGACGTCTACAGCACCGGAGCCGACGGCGAGCCGGGCGGCACCGGGCCGGACGCCGACATCGGGTCGTGGGACGACTGACCACAGGCGTCTTTGCACGATCCCGCCGGCCGGGGGCCGGGTTCACGCTGGTCGAAATCCTGATCGCGCTCGCGATCGTCGCGATCGCGTCGTCCGCGGCCTGGCTCGCGTGGCGCTCCGGCGACGATGCGTCGCTGCGTCGCGAGGCCGATCGCTTCGCCGGCGCGATCGAGTACGCGGCCGAACGCGCGCAGTGGCGGCACGAGGACCTCGGCGTCAGCACCACGCCGCAGGGGTGGCGCTTCTGGCGCCGCGACAACGATCGGGGCGAGTGGCTGCCGGTCGCCGGCGACGACGTCCTGGCCGCGCGCGACCTTCCCGAGGGCACGACGATCGTCGCCTCGTCGGTCGCGGGACGGCCGATCGCGCCGGGTGCGCCGGTTCCGCTCCGCGCGAGCGGCCGAAACGATCCGTCGAGCTTCGTGTTCGCGTCGGGAGACCTGCGCGTGCGCGTCGACACCGACCCGCTGAACCGCGTCGCCGTGACGAAGGAGGCGCAGTGACGCGCCGCACGCCGCGCGGCTTCACGCTGGTGGAGATCCTCGTCGCGCTCGCGGTCGTCGCGGTCGCGCTCGCCGCCGGCATGCGCGCGCTCGCGCAATCGGCCGACGGCGCCGGAACGCTCAAGGCGCGCACGCTCGCGATGTGGGTCGCGCAGAATCGGTTGGCGGCGGCGCACCTCGCCGAAGCGCTGCCCTCGACCGGGGAGCGGAGCGGCGCGGCGGTCCAGGCGAACCAGGCGTTCGTCTGGCGCGAGAAGGTGGGCGGCACCCCGAACCCGGCCTTCCGGCGCATCGACATCGAGGTCGCCGCGTCCGACGAGCCCGCCTACGTGCTCGCGCGCCTGACCGGCTACATCGCGGGCACGCCGCCGCCGTGAGCCCGCGTCGCGACCGACGCCAAGGCGCGCGCGGCTTCACGCTGGTGGAGATCCTCGTCGCGCTCGCGGTGCTCGCAGTGCTCGCGACCTTCGCGTGGCGCGCCACCGCGTCGCTCGTCGACGGCGAAGCGCGGCTCACCGGCGAGGCGAAGCGCTGGCAGGCGCTCGACGCGCTGTTCGCCCGCATCGAGGGCGACGTGGCCGCCGCGCTGCCGCGCGCGGTGCGCGTGCCGGGCGGCCGCGAGAGTGCGTGGCAGGGCACGGTCGATGCGAACGGGCAGTCGACGTTCGCGTTCACGCGCGCGGGCAGCGACCCGGGCGCGGAAGGCACGAGGATCGCCTATCGCCTGGCCGGCGACACCGTCGAGATCGCGTACTGGCCGCGCCTCGACCGTGCCGCGAGCGCCAGGCCCGCGCGCTACGCGCTCGTCGGCGGCATCTCGCGCTTCGAGGCGCGCTACGCCGACGACGACGGCGAGTGGACCGACCGCTGGTCGCCGCCGCGCCGAAACGAACTGCCCGCGGCCGTCGCGATCACGCTGACGCTCGCCGAAGGCGGACGCATCGAGCGCGTGATGGTGCTGCGATGACGCCGGGCCGACAGCGAGGCGCGGCGCTCGTGGTCGCGATGCTCGTCGCGGCGATCGCCGCGGCCGTCGCGACGACGCTCGTCGTCGACGGTTCGCGCTGGCAGGCCGTCGTCGAAGGACGCCGCGACCACGCACGCGCGGCCTCGCTCGCGTCGGCCGGCGTCCAGTGGGCGCGGCAGGCGCTCGCCGACGACGCGGCGCAGGGCACGATCGACCACCTGGACGAGCCCTGGGCGATTCCGCTGCCGGCCACGCCGGTCGAAGGCGGCAGCGTCGAAGGCCGGATCGAGGACGCGCAAGCGCGCCTCAACCTCAACGCGGCCGCCGGCGAGGACGCGTCATCCGCACGCGCCCGCGAACGCCTCGCGGCCCTCTTCGCGCGCCGCGGCGTCGACCCGGGACTCGTCGATGCGCTCGCCGACTGGATCGACGCCGACGGCACGGTGCGCGAGCACGGCGCCGAGGACGACGCGTACGGACGGGACGACGGCGTCGCCGCCAATGCGCCGCTCGCGCGCGCCGACGAACTCGCGGCCGTGCGCGGATTCACGCCGGCGGTCGTCGCCCGCGTGGCCGGAGCCGTGGTCGCGCTTCCCGCCGAGTCGACGCTCAACGTCAATACCGCGCCCGCCGACGTGCTGGCCGCGATCCTGCCCGCGCTCGACGCCGAAGCCCTCGCGTCGGTCGTCGCGATGCGCCGGGCGAAGCCGTTCGCTTCCGTCGACGACTTCCGCGCGCGCGTCGCGCGCGAGTTTCCGGCGCCGGACACGACCGGCCTCGGTGTCGCGAGCCGGTACTTCCTCGTGTCCGTCCGCGCGCGACAGGGCGAAGCGGTGGTGCTCGCCCGGGCGCTCGTGGTGCGCGACGGTCGCGCCATGCCGCGGGTCGCATGGCAGGTTCTCGACTGACCGGTCGACCGCATGACGCCGCGTCCGCCGATCGGCCACCCCCTCGCCCGCGCCCCGCGCTCGCGCCGCCGTGCCGCGCGAGGCGACGGAGCCGCGCGCCTCATCTACACTTGCGCGCCATGACCACGCTGCGCGTCCTTTTGCCCTCGCCGTTCGATCCCGCGGCCGACGCGCGCTGGTGGCGAGCGAGCGACGACGGTCGCCTGCTCGACCGCGGTCTCGCGCCGCCGGGCGACTGGCCCCGCGCGGATCGCATCGAGGTCGCGGTCGCGGCTTCCGACGTGCGGTGGGTCGCCCTGGCGCTGCCGCCGATGAGCGACACGAGACGCGCGGGAGCGGCGGCGTTCGCGCTGGACGACCAGATCGCCGCTCCGGTCGAGGCGTCGCATCTGCATCTCTCCTCGCCCGCGGGCGCCGCCGGCGCAACGATCGCCCGCGTCGTCGACCGGGCGACGATCTCATGGCTCGCCGAGCGGCGACCGGCCATTGATCGCGCGGTCGCCGAGCCCGACCTCGCGCCGGCCGACGGCGCATGGCATTGGTGCGAGAACGGCGCCGGACGAGGGTTCGTCAAGCGGCCCGACGGTTGTGCGTTCGCGACTAGCGCCGGCATCGACGGCGCGCTGCCGGCCGAACTGCGCATCGCGCTCGCCCGCGCACGGCAGGAGTCCGCACCGGGGACGCCGCGCATCGTGGTCGACGCCGACGTCGCGCCCGCACAGTTGGACGCCTGGTCGCAGGCCACCGGCGCTGCGTTCGTGCGCGGCACGGCGTGGTCGCCGGAGCGCGTGCCCGCCCGCGCCTGGCGCGACGCGCCCGACCTTCGCGACGGCTTCGCCGCGACGTCGGCCACGACCGGTTCGATCGCGAAGGCGTTCGTGCCCGCCGCCGTGCTGCTCGCCGCCGCGCTGGCGTTGCACGTCGTGGCCACCCTCGGCGGCTGGCTCCACGACCGCTACGCCGCCTGGCGCGCCGACCGTGCGGTCGTCGAACTCGCGCGCGACGCGTGGATCGATGGCGTGTCCGACGCGGCGACCGCGGAGCGGGCGCTGGCGAAGCGTGCCGCCTCCGTGTTGCATGCCTCCGCCCGCATCGCGGACGACGACTTCCTGTCGCTCCTCGCCCGCGCCGCGCCCGCGCTCTCGGCGCTGCCGCCGGGCACGCTGCGCAAGCTCACCTACGGCGACGGGCGGCTCGTCGCGGAACTCGGGGGCCTCGACGATTCCCGCGTCTCCACGCTCGTCCGTGAACTCGCCGGCGCTGGACTCGCACCGGTCGCCGCTCCGGTCGGCGGCGGCGTGCGCCTCGCCCTGTCGATGGGTTCCTGATGGCCACCGGCGCGCTGCGGGAACGCTGGTACTCGCTCGCAGCACGAGAGCGGCGCTTCGTCGTCCTGGGTGTGCTCGTCGTCGGCGCCGCGCTCGCCCATGGGGTGCTGTGGCGGCCGGTCGTTGCCGACCTTCCCCGCGCCGAGCGCGAGGCAATCCGCGCCGAAACGCGGCTCGCGCACGCACGCGCCGCCGCGCTCACGGGCGGCGCCCGAGGCGAAGCGCCGGCGCGCGAACCGCTGGACGGCACGGTTCGCGCGGCGCTCGCGCGCGCCGGCGTCGCCCCCGCCGACGCCACGCTGGACTCGACTCCTGGCCGCGCGACGCTCGTGCTCCCGTCGGTGCGCTTCGACACGCTGGTGGCCCTGCTCGACGCGCTCGCGCGCGAGGCCGCCGTCCACGTCGTCGACGCGACGATCGCCGCGCGCGTCGAGCCGGGCCGCGTTCGCGCGGAACTCACGCTGTCACGCTGACGCCCCGATGGGCCGACTCTCCGCGCTCGTGCTGTTCGCGCTCGTCGTCGCGGTGACGGTGCTCGCGCTGCAGGCGCCCGCCGCATGGTTCGTGCACCGGCTCGCCGCCGCGCTCGGCGGATCGGTGCGGATCCTGGATGCCGAGGGCACCGTGTGGAACGGGCGCGGCATCCTCGCGAGTCCCGACGGCCGCTGGAAGGTGCCGGTCGGATGGCACCTGCGGGCGGCACCGCTCCTGCGCGGCGAGGTCGAGGTGGAACTCGAACCGCAGCAGGGCCGGGACACGCCGCGAGGTGTGCTCCGGCTGTCGCGCTCCGGAGTCGCGGCACGGGGACTCGTCGTCGACCTGCCCGCCTCCGCGCTGTCGAGCGCCTTCGCCGGCGAGGCCCCCGTCGCGTTCGGGGGTTCGATCCGCATCGACGCCCGAGACGTCGACATCGAAGGCAATGCGGGTCGCGGCACCGTCGCGGCGCACTGGGAACGCGCACGGCTCGGCGCCGCCGACGGCACGAGCGTCGCGCTCGGAGT
Source organism: Burkholderiales bacterium (assembly GCA_015075645.1). Classification (NCBI taxonomy): domain Bacteria; kingdom Pseudomonadati; phylum Pseudomonadota; class Betaproteobacteria; order Burkholderiales; species Burkholderiales bacterium. The sequence continues at coordinate 353,812 of JABTUF010000007.1, forward strand.
CGTGCGCGCCACGTTCACGCCGCGCGACGGCGTGCTGGCCGGCACGATCGGCAACGAGGGGGGTGAGGTCGCGGTCGACGGCACGATGACGCTCTCCGCCGGCGGCATCACGCTCGACGCATCGCTCGTGCCGCGCGGGGGCGCCGGCGATTCGACCGCGCGCGTCCTGGGTCAACTGGGCCCGGTCGACGGGCACGGCGCGGTCCGCCTGCGCTGGATCTCCGAGCGACGGTAGTGAGTACCCGACGCGCGCGGCGCGCCACGCGGGCGGCCGCGCCTGTGCGCTTCGCCTCGCTCGACGCGCTGCGCGGCGTCGCGATCGTCGCGATGATCGGCTACCACTTCTCGTTCGATCTCGCCCTGTTCCGCATCGCGCGCTTCGACTTCGAGCGCGAATGGTTCTGGCTCGTCGCCCGCGCCGTCATCGTGACCGCGTTCCTCGTCACCTCGGGCATCTCGCTCACGCTCGCGCGCGTGCAGGGCACCTCGGGCGCGAAGCGCTGGCGCCGGATCGCGCTCATCGCGGCGTGCGCCGCCACGGTCAGCGCGGCGAGCGCCCTCGCGTTCCCGCGCACCTGGATATCGTTCGGCATCCTGCACGCGATCGCCGTCGCCTCGGTGCTCGCCTGGCCGCTCACGCGCGCACCGCGGCTCGCGCTCGCATCCGGCATCGCCGCGATCGCCGCGGGACTCGCGTTCTCTCATCCGGCGTTCGACACACGCGCGCTCTCGTGGATCGGCTTCACGACGGTGAAACCGCCGACCGAGGACTACGTGCCGCTCTTCCCCTGGCTCGGCGCCGTGCTCGTCGGCGTGTGGCTGGGGGCGATCCTCGCGAAGCGCTCCTTCGCGCCGCTCGCGGGGCTCGCGAAGGCACCGCGCGCGATCCAGTGGCTGGGTCGCCACAGCCTCGCCGTCTACATGCTCCACCAGCCGGTCCTCATCGGCGCGCTCGCGGTTGGACTGGGCAGGTGGCCGTGAGCAGTTGTCAGTTGTCAGTTGTCAGTTGTCAGTGGCGGCGGAGTTTCCGGGGCGGCGCGTCAAGCGCCGGGTTCAGGAGTCAGGAGTCAGTTGACAGGTGACAGTAGCGGCGGAGTTTCTGGTGGCGGCGCATGAAGCGCCGATGCCGTTTCTCGGCATGTCCGACCGCTGGAGACAGAATTACTGCGCGGCGGGTGCGGTGGCGGTGCCGGCGATCTGATATAGTGGAGGGCTATTAGGCGCGTAGCTCAGCTGGTTAGAGCACCACCTTGACATGGTGGGGGTCGTTGGTTCGAGTCCAATCGCGCCTACCATTTCCCTCGTCGCCGCCCGATTCCCGGGCGCGCGCGACTTTCCCTCAGGGCGATTCCCGCTGCCGCCGCGTGCGGTCCTGACGAAACGAGGCTCAGGCGGTCCAGCGGCCCGACCCAACCGCACGCTCCAGCCGCGCCACGTGCGGCGCGACGTCGTAGCCGTTGGCGGTGAGCCACGCATCGTTGTAGTAGGTGTCGAGGTAGCGATCGCCGCCGTCGCAGGCGAGCGTGACGATCGAACCGGATTCACCGCGCTCCACCATGCCGCAGGCGAGTTCGAGCGCGCCGCAGAAATTGGTCCCGGTCGAGCCGCCGTAGCGGCGGCCGGCGAGGCGCTCGACCACGCGCATCGCGGCGTAGGACGCGTCGTTGGAGACGCGGATCATGCGGTCGACGACGCCCGGCTCGAACGACGGCTCGACGCGCGGACGGCCGATGCCTTCGACGTCGGAGCCGCCCTCGGCGGTGACCGACGCATCCCGGCTCTGGAAGTAGTCGTAGAACACCGAGCGCTCCGGATCGACGACACAGAGCTCCGTCGCGCAGCCGTGGTAGCGGATGTAGCGGCCGATCGTCGCCGACGTGCCGCCGGTGCCCGCGCCCACGACCACCCAGCGCGGCTGCGGGTGCGGCTCGCCGCGCATCTGCTCGAAGATCGATTCGGCGATGTTGTTGTTGCCGCGCCAGTCGGTCGCGCGCTCGGCGTAGGTGAACTGGTCCATGTAGTGGCCGCCGGTCTCGCGCGCGAGGCGCTCGGCCTCCGAATACACCTCGCCGGCGCTGTCGACCGCGTGGCAGCGCCCGCCGTAGTACTCGATCAGCGCGATCTTGGCGGGTGAGGTGCCCCGCGGCATCACCGCGACGAACGGCAGGCCCAGCATCCGGGCGAAATAGGCCTCGGACACGGCCGTGCTGCCCGACGACGCCTCGACGATGGTCGAGCCTTCGCCGATCCAGCCGTTGCACAGGCCATAGAGGAAGAGCGAGCGCGCGAGCCGGTGCTTGAGGCTTCCGGTCGGGTGCGTCGACTCGTCCTTGAGGTAGAGGTGCACCCCCGGCATCGCGGGCAGGTCGATCGCGATCAGGTGCGTGTCGGCCGAGCGCTGGAAGTCGCGCTCGATGCGGTGGACGGCTTCCTTGACCCAGGCGCTAGGCATCGTGTCGGCGCGGCGCGGGGATGGTGGGTCCGCGTCCGGCGGGGCGAAGTCTCGCATCGGGCATACTGGCGGACAAGCGTGAAGGACCGAATCCCGGTTTCGCCGCGCACGAATCCTTGCGCTACAGCCTCGTCGACCTGAAGCTCGTCGTCGCGATCGCCGACGCCGGCAACGTTTCGCGCGGCGCGGCGCGCTGCCACCTCGCGCCGTCGTCGGCGAGCCTGCGCATCCGCCAGCTCGAGGAATCGCTCGGGACGCCGCTGTTCCGGCGCGAGGCGCGCGGCGTGTCGCTCACCCCGGCCGGTCGTGCGATGCTCGAGCACTGCCGGCGCTGCCTCGCCGAACTCGAGCAGATGCACGCCGACCTCGCGCCCTACGCCCAGGGCGTGACCTCGCAGGTGCGCCTGTTCGCCAACTCGAGCGCGGTCGCCTCCTTCCTGCCCGACGACCTCGGCGCCTATCTGGGCGCCCACCCGGGCGTGCGCGTATCGCTGGAGGAACACGTGAGCGAGGACATCGTCGTCGCGGTCGCCGAAGGCCGCGCCGACCTCGGCGTCGTGACCTGGGACGACGAGCACCCGGACCTCGCGTTCGAGCCCTACCGGCACGACGAACTGGTCGTCGTCGCCCCCGCGGGGAGTCCGCTCGCCGCGGGCACCTCGGTACGGTTCGCCGACTGCCTGGTCCACCCGTTCGTGTCGCTGTGGAGCGAGTCGGCGATCCATCATTTCCTCGTCGATCGCGCCGCCGCGCTCGGCCGGACGATGGACGTCCGCATCCAGGTCGCGGGATTCGCCGCGGTGCTGTCGCTGGTGCGTGCGGGCGCCGGGATCGCCGTCCTGCCCCGCTCGGTGCTCCGTCCGCTCCATGCCGACGCCCTCGCGGTCCTCGCCTTGGACGAGCGCTGGGCCCCGCGCCGGCTGTCGCTGTGTTCCCCCCGCGATCGCGCGCGCATCACCGACCCGGCCAGGGCGCTCCTCGCGGCGCTGCGCCAACGCAGCGATGCGGGCACGCCGCCCTCGCGCCCGGCCCCTTAGCCGGTCCGGTCTCCCCACCCCACCGCACGGACCTCGCCGAGCGTTCGCACCGCGCGAATCGAGGATTCGGGTGTTCCCGTTTGCCCGGGCGGCGAGTCGATGCAAGACTTCCATCCTGACGGGCACCGCGGGCGGGCCCGGCAGCACGGACGAAAGGGATACGACGATGCAGGCGAACGATCACTGGGGGCGCGTCGAGCGCGCGTTGGCAGGCGAGGCAACCGACCGTCCGCCGATTGCGCTGTGGCGCCATTTCCCGGAGGACGACCAGCATGCCGACAAGCTCGCTGCGCACACGCTCGCATGGCAGAAACGCTGGGGGTTCGACCTGGTCAAATTCATGCCGTCGGGCACCTACGGCGTCGAGGACTTCGGAGCGGTCAGCGTGTGGAAGGAACAGCCGAACGGTGCGCGCACGGTGGTGAAGCCCGCGGTCGTGCGCACCGAGGACTGGGCGGCGATCCGCGACCTCGACGTGCGGCGCGGCAGCTACGGCCGGCAGAACGAGGCGCTGCGCTCAGCCGCGCGCGAACTCGGCGGCTCGGTGCCGATCCTGCAGACCGTGTTCTCGCCGATCACCACGGCCCGCAAACTCTCGACCGACCGTCTCTACGCGGACCTGCGCCGCTCGCCCGATGCCGTCCACCGGGCGCTGCGGGTCATCACCGACGTGACGATCCGCTTCGCCCTCGACGCGCTCGACGCGGGCGCGCACGGCGTGTTCTTCGCGACGCAGCAGGCGTCATGGCGCATCCTGAACGCCGACGAGTTCGCCCGCTTCGGCCGGGCCTACGACCTCGAGGTGTTCGCGGCGCTGAAGGGCAAGGCGCGCCTCAACATGCTGCACGCGCACGGCGACGACGTCATGTTCGACACGCTCGCCGCCTACCCGGTCGAGATGCTGAACTGGCACGACCGCACGGCCGAACCCGATCTGCGCGGCGCCTGTCCGCGCTTTCCCGGCGTTCTCGTCGGCGGCGTGAACGAGTACGGCGCGCTGCAGCGCTCGGATCTTCACGGCGTCGCGAGCGAAGTCCGCGACGCGATCGCGCAGACCGGCGGCAAGCGCCTGATGCTCGGACCCGGCTGCGTCGTGCCGATCTCGGTGACCGACGCCGCCATCGAAGCCGCGGTGCGCGCGGCGCGCGAGGGCGCGCCGTCGGGCTCCGCTTCCCGCTGACCGCCGCGCACGCGGCCCCACTGCCACGAGGAACGCCATGCAGATCATCCGCTGGATCACCCGCATCGCGGTCGCCGCCGCGCTCGCGACCGCCTTCGCCGCGCCGGCCATCGCGCAGGACTGGCCGGGCGGCAAGACCGTCCAGATCATCGTCCCCGCGCCCGGCGGCGGCGGAACCGGCGACACCATCGCGCGCGTGATCGCCGAGGAACTCGGCAAGCACCTCAAGACCTCCGTCATCATCGACAACAAGCCCGGCGCCAACGGCAACATCGGCGCGGCCTACGCGGCGCAGCAGTCGCCCGACGGCTACAAGCTGCTGTTCTCGTGGGCCGGCACGCTCGCGGTCAATCCCAGCCTCTACAAGGGCCTGAGCTACAACGCGCAGAAGGATTTCGTGCCGATCGTGCTGATCGCCGACGTGCCGAACATCCTCGTCGTCAACAACGACGTGCCCGCGAAGACCCTGTCGGAGTTCATCGCCTACGCCAAGGCCAACCCCGGCAAGCTCAACTTCGGCTCGACCGGCAACGGCAGCTCGATGCACCTCGCCGGCGAACTCTTCATGCGCGAGACCGGCGCGAAGATGGTCCACGTGCCGTACAACGCCCCGGGCACCGCGACGACCAACCTGATGGCGGGCGACATCCAGCTCATGTTCCAGTTGATCCCCGGCATCGCCGGCCAGGTCAAGGGCGGCAAGGTGCGCCCGATCGCCGTGATGGCCGACAAGCGCTCGCCGGCGCTGCCCGACGTGCCGACGACGGTCGAACTGGGCGCGCCGAAGCTCCTGTCGTCGACCTGGTTCGCGCTGCTCGCGCCGAAGGGCACGCCGGCGCCGATCGTCGACAAGCTGAACGCCGCGGTCAACGAGATCCTCAAGGATCCGGCGGTGAAGAAGCGCCTCGCCGACATGGGTGCGACCACGCTCGGCGGCACGCCGACGCAACTCGCCGAGCACCTGGCCGCGGAGACGGCGAAGTGGGGCAACGTGGTGCGCGCGGCGAACATCCAGATCCAGTAGACGTCGCCCCGACGACGTACCGGCGGCTCGCGGAAGGCAACGATGACCGCGGCCGTCGGCTGGGTGGGCCTGGGCAGGATCGGCCTGCCGATGGCAGAGCGCGCGCTCGCGGCCGGCCACGAGCTTCACGTGTGGTCACGCCGCGAGGACGCCACCGCGCCGCTGGTGGCCGCGGGCGCGCGTCGCGCCGCTTCGCCCGAGGACCTCGCGCGCACTTGCGGCATCGTCGCCACGATCGTCGGCGGTCCCGACGACGTGCGCGAACTCCACGGCCGCATGCTCCCGCACGCGCGGCGCGGCGCGCTGTACATCGAGATGACGACCGCCTCGCCGCGGGTCGCCGCGGATGCGGCCGCGCTCTTTGCGCGAAGCGGCGCGCTGGTCGTCGATGCGCCGGTGACCGGCGGTGTCGCAGGCGCGTCTGCCGGGACGCTCACCGCGTTCGTCGGCGGCGAGGGCGCAGCGCTCGACCGCGCGCGTCCGCTGCTCGCGTCGTTCTGCCGGCGCATCGTGCCCTGCGGTGGACCCGGCGCCGGGTACCGGATGAAGCTCGTCAACCAGGCCATCGTGACCGGCACGCTGCTCGGGCTCGCCACTGGTGCGTCGATGGCGAAGGCGGGCGGCTTCGAGGGCCCTGCCGTGAAGGACGCGCTCGGTGCCGGCACCGCGTCGGGCTTCCTGTTCGATTCGTACATCGCGCGGATGGTCGACCCGGGCGGCGCGGTGAGCTTCACGCTCGCGATGCTCCGCAAGGACGCCACGCTCGCGCGCGACGAGGCGGCCTCGCTCGGCCTCGACCCGGCGTTCCTCGACGACGCGCTCGCCGCGATCGAACGCGCGTGCGCGCTCCACGGGGCGGATGCCGGCGTCCAGTTCCTCGCGGCGGGCGGTGGCGCTGGCACGACCGGCGCCTGAATCCCCGGCACCGGGCGCGGACCGGCCGCGTCCACCCGGAGTACAATGGCGGCTTCGGTCCCGAAAAGCAGGGTCAGACTCGACTTTTCGCCAACGGGACGCGCTGCTCGGTACGCGCCCGAAAGATCGAATCTGACCCCGTTTCCGGCACGAAAGGGCCCCGGTTATGACACCGCGAACGCGTTCGCTCCCGAGGTAGAGCAAGACGAGCCCGCACTGGAGCAGGCAGGCGCCTGCGAAGCACGACAGAACGCGGCTCGACCGCGTTTTTTCGCTTCCAGGAACCCACACGCCATGCCCGACATCCGATTGCCCGACGGCGCCGTCAAGCACTTCGACGCCCCCGTCTCCGTAGCCCAGATCGCCGCCTCGATCGGCCCCGGCCTCGCCAAGGCCGCGCTCGCCGGCAAGGTGGACGGAAAGGTGGTCGACGCCTCGCACGTCGTCGACCGCGACGCCACGGTGGCGATCGTCACCGACAAGGATCCCGAGGGACTCGAGATCCTGCGGCACTCGACCGCACACCTCCTCGCCTACGCGGTGAAGGAGTTGTTCCCGAAGGCGCAGGTCACCATAGGACCGGTGATCGAGGACGGCTTCTACTACGATTTCAGCTTCGAGCGGCCGTTCACGCCCGAGGATCTCGCGGCGATCGAGAAGCGCATGGCCGAACTCGCGAAGAAGGACGAGCCGGTCGTCCGCTCGCTCTTGCCGCGCGACGAGGCGGTGAAGTTCTTCGAAGGGATGGGCGAACACTACAAGGCCGAGATCATCGCGTCGATTCCGTCCGACGAGCCGATCTCGCTCTACCGCGAGGGAGGTTTCATCGACCTGTGCCGCGGCCCGCACGTGCCGTCGACCGGCAAGCTCAAGGTCTTCAAGTTGACCAAGCTCGCGGGCGCGTACTGGCGCGGCGACTCGAAGAACGAGATGCTCCAGCGCGTCTACGGCACCGCGTGGGCGAAGAAGGAGGACCTCGACGCCTACCTGAAGCGCATCGAGGAGGCGGAAAAGCGCGACCACCGCAAGCTCGGCCGCCAACTCGATCTCTTCCACCAGCAGGACGACGCGCCGGGGATGGTGTTCTGGCATCCCAACGGCTGGACGATCTGGCAGGAGGTCGAGCAGACCATGCGCCGCGTCTACCGGGAAAGCGGCTACCTCGAGGTGCGCACGCCGCAGATCATGGACCGCACGCTGTGGGAGCGCTCGGGGCACTGGGGCAACTACACGGCCAACATGTTCACGACGCAGTCGGAGAAGCGCGACTTCGCGATCAAGCCGATGAACTGCCCGGGGCACATCCAGATCTTCAACTCGGGACTGCGGAGCTACAAGGATCTGCCGCTCCGCTACGGCGAGTTCGGCGCCTGCCACCGCAACGAGCCTTCGGGCGCGCTGCACGGGATCATGCGCGTGCGCGCGTTCACCCAGGACGACGGCCACATCTTCTGCATGGAGTCGCAGGTCGAGGACGAATGCGTCGCGTTCCACCGGCAGGCGCTCGACGTCTACCGGGCGTTCGGCTTCGAGGACGTGGCGGTCAAGCTGGCACTGCGGCCCGAGCCGCGGATCGGTACCGACGAGCAGTGGGATCGGGCGGAGGCGATCCTGCGCTCGGCGCTCCGCGCGAGCGGCGTCGAATGGATCGAGCTCCCGGGCGAAGGGGCGTTCTACGGCCCGAAGATCGAATACCACCTGAAGGACTCGCTCGGCCGCTCGTGGCAGCTCGGCACGATGCAGGTGGATTTCCAGCTCCCCGGGCGCCTCGGTGCCGAGTACGTGGCCGAGGACAACACCCGCAAGGTGCCGGTCATGCTGCACCGGGCGATCGTCGGTTCGCTCGAGCGGTTCATCGGGATCCTCGTCGAGCACCACGCCGGGGCCTTCCCGACCTGGCTCGCCCCGGTCCAGGCGGTGATCCTGACGATCACCGACCGCCAGGACGGCTATGCCCGGGAGGTCGAGGCCAAGTTGAAGGAGGCCGGCCTGCGGGTCCGGGCCGATTTGCGGAACGAGAAAATAACCTATAAAATACGGGAACATAGCCTCCAGAAGCTTCCCTGGCAGCTGATCGTCGGCGACAAGGAGCAGGAGGCGAAGACGGTGGCCGTGCGTTCCCGCGGCGGCGAAGACCTGGGCGCGATGCCGCTCGAGGCCTTGGTCGCGCGCCTCCAATCGGAGGTGGCCGCGCGGCGATGAGCGCGTTCGCGCCCATCGCCTGCGGACGGGGCACGGTCGTTTTTTTCCTCGCTACGGAGCATTGACACTGGACAGCAAGCATCAGCGCATCAATCGCGAGATCACCGCACCGCAGGTGCGGCTCGTCGGACTCGAAGGCGAGCAGCTCGGCATCGTCAGCATCGCCGACGCGCTCGCGAAAGCGGAAGCGTCGGAAGTCGATCTGGTCGAGATCGCACCGCTGGCCGAACCGCCCGTCGTCCGCATCATGGACTACGGGAAATTCAAGTACCGCGAGAGCAAGCGCGCGCACGAGGCCAAGCTCAAGCTGAAGCAGATCCAGGTCAAGGAAGTGAAATTCCGGCCGGGAACCGACGAAGGCGACTACAAGATCAAGCTGCGCAACCTGACGCGCTTCCTCTCCGAAGGCGACAAGGCCAAGGTGACGATGCGCTTCCGGGGGCGCGAGATGGCGCACCAGGAATTCGGGGTGCGCCTCCTGGAGAAGATCCGGAACGACCTCGAGCCGGTGTCGCAGGTCGAGCAGTTTCCGAAGCTCGAGGGCCGGCAGATGGTGATGCTGCTGGCTCCGAAGAAGACGCAGGTGCAGAAGGCCGCACCCGCAGCCAATCACCCCAACAAGCCCGAGGCGGGTGCGGCGAAGGCCGCGAAAGCCTCCCCGGCCGCGAAGCCGGAGAGCACCCCCGTGGGCGGCAAATAAGGGACGGCATCATGCCGAAGATGAAGACCAAGTCGGGCGCGAAGAAGCGCTTCCGCGTGCGCGGGAGCGGTTCGGTGAAGCGCTCGCAGGCGTTCAAGCGCCACATCCTCACCAAGAAGTCCACCAAGAGCAAGCGGCAGCTTCGCGGTTCCGCCGAGGTCCACGGCACCAACGTGGCGTCGGTGCGCGCGATGATGCCCTACGCATAACGGGAGCCGACGATGCCTCGCGTCAAACGTGGAGTCACCGCGCGCGCTCGCCACAAGAAGGTGATCGCGCAGGCCAAGGGATACCGCGGCCGCCGCAACAACGTCTTCAAGATCGCCAAGCAGGCGGTGATGAAGGCGGGCCAATACCAGTACCGCGACCGTCGCACCCGCAAGCGCGAGTTCCGCGCGCTGTGGATCGCGCGGATCAACGCGGCCGTGCGCGAACTCGGCATGAGCTACAGCGTGTTCATGGACGGCTTGCGGAAAGGCGGCATCGAGATCGATCGCAAGGTGCTCGCGGACCTCGCGGTCCACGACATGCCGGCGTTCACGAAGATCGCCGAACAGGCCAAAGCCTCGCGGGCCTGACCTTCGGCGCCCGACGGGCCGCCCCGGGGGCGCCGCCCACCCGGGGCTTGCGCAGCAGGCTCCGGAAACCACGGCCCATCGGGACAGGAGGGAGGCGAGCGAGCCTCCCTTTTTTTCGCCATCGATCGCACTCCCCGGTTCGCCATGACCGACCTCGATACGCTCGTCTCCGGCGCCCTCGCCGCCTTCTCCGCCGCGGCCGACTCGGCCGCGCTCGAGAACGCGAAGGCGCGCTACCTCGGCAAGGCCGGGCTCCTCACCGCCGAACTCAAGTCGCTCGGCGCGCTCTCGCCCGACGAGCGCAAGTCGGCGGGCGCGCGCATCAACGAGGCGAAGTCGCGGATCGAAGCCGCGCTCGCCGCGCGCCGCGAGGCGCTCGCCGACGCGAAGCTCGCCTCCGCGCTCGCGAGCGAGGCGGTCGACGTCTCGCTTCCGGGCCGCGGCGCGGGGTCGGGCACGCTGCACCCGCTGACGCTGACGCTCGAACGCGTCGAGGCGCTGTTCGCCACGCTCGGCTTCGAGGTCGCCGACGGCCCGGAGATCGAGGACGACTTCCACAACTTCACCGCGCTCAACACGCCGGAGAACCACCCGGCGCGCTCGATGCACGACACGTTCTACGTCGACGGCGGGCTGCTCCTGCGCACGCACACCTCGCCGATCCAGGTGCGCTGGATGGAGACTCATGCGCCGCCGATCCGGATCATCGCGCCCGGCCGCGTCTACCGCGTCGACAGCGACGCCACGCACTCGCCGATGTTCCACCAGGTCGAGGGCCTGTGGATCGACCGCGACGTGACCTTCGCCGACCTCAAGGGCACGATCGCCCAGTTCCTGCGGCGCTTCTTCGAACGCGACGACCTCGCGGTCCGGTTCCGCCCGTCGTTCTTCCCGTTCACCGAGCCTTCGGTCGAGATCGACATGAGCTTCGGCGACGGCTGGCTCGAGATCGCGGGGGCGGGCCAGGTGCATCCGAACGTGCTGCGCGCGGTCGGCGTCGATCCGGAAACGTGGCAGGGATTCGCCTTCGGCATGGGCCCCGACCGCCTCGCGATGCTGCGCTACGGCGTGGACGACCTGCGCCTGTTCTACGAGAACGACCTGGCGTTCCTGCGCCAGTTCGCGTGAGACGGTCATGAGAATCTCCGAAGCCTGGCTCCGCACCTTCGTCGATCCGCCGCTCGACTCGGCGGGGCTCGCCGAGCGCCTGACGATGTCGGGCCTCGAAGTCGAGTCGAGCGAGCCCGCCGCTCCGCCGTTCGAGCGCGTCGTCGTCGCGCGGATCGTGTCGGTGGCGCCGCACCCGAACGCAGACCGGCTGCGCGTGTGCTCGGTGGACGCGGGCGAACGCGAGCCCCTGTCGATCGTGTGCGGCGCGCCCAACGCGGCGGAGGGCATGACGGTGCCCTGCGCGCTCGAAGGCGCGAAGCTCCCCGGCGGACTGGTGATCCGGCGCGCGACGATGCGCGGCGTCGAGTCGCGGGGGATGCTCTGCTCGGCGAAGGAACTCGGCCTCGCCGACGACGCGAGCGGGCTCCTCGCGCTCGACGGCGCGCTCGTGCCCGGCACGAACCTGCGCGAGGCGCTCGCGCTCGACGACACGATCCACACGCTCAAGCTCACGCCGAACCGCGCCGACTGCCTGTCGATGCTGGGCGTCGCGCGCGACGTGGCGGCGATCACCGGCGCGAGCCTCGTGGTCCCCGACACCGCCGCGGTAGCGCCGGCGCTGCGCGAGCAGCGCGCAGTGCGCATCGAGGAGCCGGTCGCGTGCCCGCGCTTCGGCGGCCGCACGATCGAGGGCATCGACGCGTCCCGCCTCGCTCCCGCGTGGATGCGCCAGCGACTCGAACGCGCCGGCATCCGGTCGATCAGCGCGGTAGTGGACATCACCAACTACGTGATGCTCGAACTCGGACAGCCGATGCACGCCTACGACGCACGCCACCTCGAGGGTGCGCTCGTCGTGCGCTTCGCGCGCCCCGGCGAGGAACTCGTGCTGCTGAACGGCGACGTGCTGAAGCTCGAACCCGATCTCCTCATCGTCGGCGACGAGCGAAAGCCGCTGGGCCTCGCGGGCATCATGGGCGGCGAACACTCGGGCATCGCCGCCGACACGTCCACCGTCTACCTCGAAGCCGCGTACTGGAACCCGGCGGTCATCCAGGGAAAGATGCGACGGCTCGGGTTCCAGAGCGACGCGGGCCACCGGTTCGAGCGCGGCGTCGATCCCGCGCTCGGCCCCGCGGCGATCGAGCGCGCGACCGCGCTCATCCTCGCGACCTGCGGCGGACGCGCGGGTCCGGCGACCGACACGCTCGCGGAACTGCCGCCGCGCCCCACGATCCGCGTGCGCAGCGCGCGCATCGCCAGGCTGCTCGGCGTCGCGGTCCCGCCCGACGAGTCGGCGGGCGTCTTCGACCGCCTCGGGATCGCGGTGCGCCGGCACGGCGAGGATTTCGAGGTCACGCCGCCGTCCTGGCGCTTCGATCTCGCGATCGAGGAGGACTACGTCGAGGAGGTCGCGCGCGTGCGCGGCTACGACGCCATTCCCGCGACCCCCGGCGCACACGTGCAGCACATGCCCGCGCGCTCCGAGTCGGCGCGCTCGACGTTCGCGCTGCGGCGCGCGCTCGCCGCGCGCGACTGGCACGAGGTCGTGACCTTCGGCTTCGTGTCCTCCGGGATCGAACGCGCACTCGACCCCGACTCAGCGGCGATCCCGGTGAAGAATCCGATCGCCGCGCACCTCGACGTGATGCGCACCTCGCTCCTTCCCGGCCTCATCGACGTGCTGCGGACCAACGCGAGCCGGCGCGAGCCGCGGGTGCGCGTGTTCGAACTGGGCCGCGTGTTCCGGCGCGACGCGCAGGGGCTCGGCCAGCCGCTCCGGTTCGGCGGCCTCGCGTGGGGAAGCGCGTTGCCGGAGCAGTGGGGGACGCCGACGCGTCGGGTCGACCTGCACGACGTGAAAGCGGACCTGGAGGCGCTCGCCGCACCGTTCCCGGTCTCGACGACCGCCGCGCCGCATCCGGCGCTCCACCCCGGACGCTCGGCCGCCGTCGCCGTCGACGGCAAGCCCGCCGGCTGGCTGGGCGAACTTCACCCGAGGCTCGTCCGGCACCTCGAATTGACGTCGCCAGCGGTCGTGTTCGAACTGGCGCTCGAGACCCTCCTCGCCCGACCGGTGCCGCTGGGCAAGCCGGTCTCCCGCCAGCCGATGGTCCGGCGCGACCTGGCGCTCGTCGTGGACGAGGCGGTCCCGGTCGCCGACCTGGTCGCCACGCTCGCTCGCTCGGGCCCACCGTTCGTCGTCGCGGTCCGCCCGTTCGACCTCTATCGCGGCACCGGCCTGCCAGCCGGCCGGAAAAGCGTTGCGATTCTGGTGCTTATGCAGGATACTGCACGTACTTTGACCGACGCCGAGATCGAGGGAGCGGTGGAGGCGCTGTCGGACGCTGCCTACCGCGAGTTCGGCGCGACGCTTCGCCACGTGGATTCGCGATGACGCTCACCAAGGCCGAATTGGCCGACCTGCTGTTCGAGCAACTGGGCCTCAACAAGCGCGAGGCGAAGGACATGGTCGAGCGCTTCTTCGAGGAGGTGCGCATCGCGCTCGAGGCGGGCGAGAGCGTGAAACTCTCGGGCTTCGGCAACTTCCAGTTGCGCGAGAAGCCGCAGCGCCCCGGACGCAACCCCAAGACCGGCGAGGAGATCCCGATCACGGCGCGACGCGTCGTGACGTTCCACGCCAGCCAGAAACTCAAGGCCATGGTGGACGGCGCCGATCATGTCGGATCCCGGCCGGACTAGACCCGACCTTCCGCCGATTCCGGCGAAGCGGTACTTCACGATCGGCGAGGTCTCCGATCTGTGTGCGGTGAAGCCGCACGTGCTCCGCTACTGGGAGCAGGAGTTCGCGCAGCTGAAGCCGGTGAAGCGCCGCGGCAATCGCCGCTACTACCAGCATCACGAAGTGCTGCTGATCCGCCGCATCCGCGACCTCCTCTACGAGCAGGGCTTCACGATCAACGGCGCGCGGCACCGCCTCGAGCACGAAGGCGACGAGGCGCGCGCCGCGGCGGCGCGCCCGACGCCGTCCACCACGTCGGTACCCGCCCGTGCGCCGTCCGGCGCCGCATCCGGGACGGGGGGTACTGCCGCGCTGCGGCAGGAGCTGCTGGAGATCCGCCAATTGCTGGATCCCCATCGGCGCTGAGCGAATGTCCGGCCACTCCTTCCGGAACGGTATAATCGGCGGTTTCGGTCGGGGCGTAGCGCAGCCTGGTAGCGCACCTGCATGGGGTGCAGGGGGTCGGAAGTTCGAATCTTCTCGCCCCGACCACTCGAATTCCTCCGGGCGTCGACCGGATCCGGGCTCCGCGCGGCCCACTCGTCCGGCGCCTCGCGGCAGACCCGTCCGGTGGCGGTCCCGGGTCGACGTCCGCCGAACCCCCGGCTCCCTCCTCAGGATCGCGCCGCCCGGCGCCACCGCCGGGTGCGACTCTTGCTTGATCGGCTGTCCGCGCCCCTCCCAGGGAGGGTACGAGCCATGACGCCTCCGACCCCGCTGCGCACGGCCCCCACGCCCGGAACGGTCTCGGAACTCGCGTTCGCGCGGGCCCAGCGCAACACCGTCCTGATCGTCGACGACCTGTTCTCGAGCCGCCTGCTCCTGGCGGAAATCGTCCGCCAGATCGACGGCAAGCTCAACCTCGAACTCTTCGACACGCCGTCGCGCGCGCTGGAATACGCGCGCAACAACCGCGTCGATATCGTGCTCACCGACTACAAGCTGCCCGAGTTCGACGGCATCGAACTCGTGAAGCAGCTTCGCGCGCTGCCGCATTGCGTCGACGTCCCGATCGTCGTGATCACGGTCGTCGACGATCGCAAGATCCGCTACAACGCGCTCGAGGCCGGCGCCACCGACTTCCTGATCAAGCCGCTCGACGAGCACGAGACGCGCGCGCGCTGCGCCAACCTGCTCGAACTCCGCCGCCACAAGATCGTGCTGTCCGACCAGGCGCGCGTGCTGCAGTACCAGGTGGACCGGTCGGTGTCCGAGATCCACGAGCGCGAACTGGAGACGCTCGCGAAGCTCGCCAAGGCCGGCGAGTTCCGCGACCGCACGACCGGCAATCATCTGATGCGGATGGCGCGCTACTCGGCGCTGATCGGCACCAACCTCGGACTGGGCGCCGAGACCGCGCACGTGCTCGAGGTGGCGGCGCCGATGCACGACATCGGCAAGATCGGCATTCCCGACGCCATCCTGCTCAAGAACGGGCCGCTCTCGAAAGAGGAGGACGAGACGATGCGCAGGCACCCGCGCATCGGCTACGACATCCTGAAGGGCAGCCCGTCGAAGTACCTGTCGATGGGCGCGATCATCGCGCTCGGCCACCACGAGAAGTTCGACGGCTCGGGCTACCCGAACGGCCTGCACGGCGAGGACATTCCGCTGGTCGCGCGCATCGTCGCGGCGGCCGACGTGTTCGACGCGCTCATCTCCGAGCGGCCGTACAAACACGCCTGGCCGATCGCCGAGGGCGTCGAGTACCTGAAGGCGCAGCGCGGCCGCCACTTCGATCCGCGCTGCGTCGACGCGTTCCTCGCCGATCCGTCGAAGATCGAAGCCATCGTTCGCGAACTGGGCGACTGACCGGGCCGCGAGGGCCGCGCGCCTTCGCTCTTTCGCGTCGCGACGGCCGGCGTGCTGCCGCGTGAACCGCAACGGCGCGTGGCCCCGACGATCGGCTCTCACCTGTCGCACCTCATCCCGGAGCGATGACGCGACGATCGGGGCGGGTCGCGCACGATGCCATGCGAACGACACGGTCCGCCAACAGCGTCGGCGGCACGACGTGGCTCACGACGACGATCGTCGTCGCCCCCTTGAGCGCGCTGATCGAAGCTCCGACCTCGGCGGCGGACGCCGCATCGAGCTGACTCAGCGGCTCGTCGAGCAGCAGCAGGCGCGGTGACTTGAGGAGCGCGCGCGCCAGCGCGAGCCGCTGCTTCTGCCCGCCGGAGAGCCCGATGCCGCGCTCGCCCAGCCGCGTACGGTAGCCGTCGGGCAGCGCCGCGATGGCGTCGTGCACTCCGGCGCGACGGCAGGCGCGTTCGACCTCCTCCGCCGACGCGTGCGGGCGCGACAGCACGAGATTGTCGAGCACGCTCCCCGCGAACAGCACGGTGTCCTGCGGCACGATGCCGAGCGCCGCGCGCAGCGTGTCGCAGGCGAGCGCGCGCGTATCGCGGCCGTCGAGGCGCACGGCGCCTTCGGCCGGGAACGCGAACCCGGCGGCGAGTCGACACAGCGTGCTCTTCCCGCATCCGGACGGCCCGGTGATCACCACGCACTCGCCGGGCGCGACGTCCAGATCGAGCCCGTGCAGCAGCCAGCCGCCTTCGCCGTGCCGGAAGCCGACGCGCTCGAAGGTCAGGCGCGCGGCGCCCGCCGCGTCGGCGCGCACCCCCGACCGCGGCTCGGCCGGCACGTCCATCACGTCGGCGAGGCGGCGCACCGCGATCGCCGCCTGCTGGAACTGCTGCCAGAGCCCCGCGAGCCGCAGGACCGGCTGCGAGACGCGCGAGGCGAACATCTGGAACGCGACCAGCATGCCGATCGTGAATTCGCTGCCGCGCATCACGAGCCACGCCCCCGCGCACAGGATCGCCGCCGTCATCGCCTGCTCGAGCGCGCCGGCCGCGGACTGATAGCCGTTCGCGAGCTGGCGCGTCGCGAACCCGGCGCGCAGCCACGCCCCGAGCGCGTCGTCGTAGCGTCGCGTGAACGAGGCTTCGAGCTCCAGCGCCTTGACGGTCTCGATCCCGACGAGCGACTCGGTGGCGAGCGCCTGCGCGCGCGCGCCGGTCATGAACTCCTCGTTCAGCCGCCGCTCCAGCGACGGCGCCACCGCCAGCGACAGCGCTGCGAGGGCGCCGATGCAACCGAGCGCGACGAGCGTGAGCGGCGCGCTGTAGAACGTCATCACGACGATGAACACCAGCGCGAACGGCAGGTCGAGCACGACGGTGATCGCGGCGCCGGCGAGGAACTCGCGCACCGTCTCGACGCCGTTCAGCCGGGCCACGAGCACGCCGACCGGCCTCCGCTCGAAGAAGCCCAGCGGAATCCGCAGCAGGTGCGCGTACACCCGCGAGCCGAGCACCGCATCGACCCGTGTCCCGGCATGCACGACCACGGTCTGCCTCAGCCAGCCGATCGCCGCGGAGAACGCGATGAGGAGCGCGAGCGCGGCAGCGACCACCGCGAGCGTGCTCGTCGCGCGGTTGACGATCACCTTGTCGATGATGACCTGGCTCGCGAGCGGCAGCGCGAGCCCGGCGAGATGCAGCGCGAGCGAGGCCGCGAGGACGTCGCGCACGGCGTCGCGGTGGCGCGCGAGTTCCGCGAACACGGTCCGGAAGCCGAACCGCCCGGACGGCGCCGCCGCGGCCTCCCCGACTTCGGCGTCGTCCGGCAACCGGACCAGCACGGCCGTCCCGGTGGCCTGCGCGGCGAACACTGCGGCGGGTGCCTCGTTCGGCGCGCGCGATCCCGCGGCGAACCAGACGACGCGATCGACCGAAACCGAGACGACGAGCGACGGGCGCACCTGCGCGATCACCTGCGTTCCGCCGCCGGCGTCCTCCGGATGCGGCGCGCGAAGCATCGCCACGCAGGGCATCGGCGCGCGGGCGAGCGCGGCGACTCCCGCTTCGACCACGCGGACGTCGAAGCCCGCTTCCCGCAGGCCCTCGACCAGCGTGACGAGCGAGTGCGGCGGCGGCGTGCGCGCGACGTACGCGGTCGCGTCGAACGCGCGCCGGTGCAGGTTGCAGAGGCTCCCGATCGCCCATTGCACGTCGGCGGGCGCGATCGAGGCGGACGCGGAGAATGGCTCGTCGCGCATGCCGTCAGGTCCGCGGAACGGCGCGAACGCCCACCGTGGTTCGCATCGGTCGCCTACCGTTCGCGACCGGCCTCGCCCCAGGCCCGGCGCAGCGGCGAGAGCAGATATTCGACGACGCGGCGCTCGCCCAGCAGGATCTCGGCGGACACGAGCATGCCGGATGCGAGTTCGAACGGCGCATCGCCCGCGCGCAGCGCCTGCGCGGCCAATGCGACGCGCACCCGGTAGCCGGAGGCCGCGGGCACGTCGGCGGACGGCTCGGTGGCGTCGGGCGCGACGTGGATCACCTGCCCGTCGATCGTGCCGTACTTCTGGAACGGATAGGTGACGAGTTTCACGCGCGCCTCCCGTCCCGGATGCACGAAACCCGCGTCTTCGTGACGGACGAGCACCTCCGCGACCAGCTCCTCGCCGGCCGGAACGAGCGTGACGAGCGGCGTGCCCGCGGCGACCACCGCGCCCGCGCCACGCGCGGCGACGTCCTTCACCGTACCGGCGTACGGTGCACGGATCTCGACGCCCTCGGCTCGGTGGAGCGCGCGGGCGAGCGCCTCGCCCACGCGCGCGATCTCCGCGTCCGCCGTCGCCCGTTCGGCCAGCAGTTGAGCGCGATACCCCGATGCGATCTGGTCGCGGCGCGTGCGAGCCTGGACGCCAGCCGATTCGAGCCCCGTGACGACGTGACGCTGGGCCTCGAGTTCCGCCGCCTTCTCGATCGCCTCGCGTTCGCGCTCGAGCGCGGCGAGTTCGCTCGCGAAGCCCTCGCGCCGCAACTCCGCGTAGCGCTCCGCGGCGGAGCGCACGATCGGCACCACGCGTTCGAGCTTGCGCTCGGTGGCCCGGGCGGCGGCCAGGTCCTGCTCCAGGCGCACGATCGCGGCGGACTCCTGCCCGAGCGCATCGGTGTGCGCCTGCCGGTTCGCGCGAAACTGCGCCAATGCGGACCGGAACGCCTCCTCGTCGTCGTCCGAATGTTGCCGGGGGGGCGTCCCGGCGAGTTCCGCGTCGATGCGGCGACGCTGGAGGTCGCGCCGCACGAATTCGGCCCGCAGCGCGCGCGTCTCCGACGAGGCCAGCGTGCCGTCGAGGCGGATGAGCGTCTCGCCCTCGACCACGCTCGCGCCTTCGGCCACCAGGACTTCGCGCACCACGCCCGCGTCGGCGGGCTGGACGATCTTCGTCTGCGTCCGGGGCACGAGGCGGCCTTCGGCCACGACCACGACGTCGAGCTTCCCCAGCAGGGCCCAGGCGAGCGCCGTTGCGCCGAAGCAGAGCAGCAGATGCAGCACGCGCCGGCGCCGGGGGGCCATCCGCGTGTTCTCCAGACGCTCCCAACCCGGAGCGAACGCGCCATCTTCGGGAACGGCGCGCTCCGAGGCGGTGAACGCGAACATCGGCCGGCGAGGTCTCGGTGGGTCGTCGGGCGCGCGGGGGTTCAGCCTCCGCGGTGCGATGGGGCGTCGGGCGGTTCGATGCCGCGCGGCGCGTCGTGCGCCATCCACCACGGCAGGCGCGTCGGCAACGATGCGGCCTCGGCGTCATCGTGGTCGCCGGCGTGGCCCGCGAGCGCGTCGGCGACATCCGCCGCGGTCAACGCGTCGGGATCGAACGCGGGAGGCGATGCGATCGCGCAAGGTGCCGCGTACGCGGGTCCGCTGCCGAGCGCGCGCGCGACGTCGATCGAGCGCACCGGTCCCGAGCCCCCATCGGCTTGCGTGCCGCAAGCGGGCGCGTGCCCGAGGGGCATGGCGGCGTCGGGACCCGTCCAACCCATCCCGGACTCGTTGCCGGGCTCGCGGACGAAGTTCATGGTCTCCGGCTCGTGGGTCACGCGAGGCTTGAGCACCGGCAAGGGACCGGACGGAGCCGGCTCGAGATCGGGCTCGATGCCGCCGACCGGCAACGCCGGCGTGGGACCGGACTCGCCGGCGCCGGCGGCTGCCGCGAGATGGATACCGAGGTCGCCGTCCCGCCAGTCGCGCACCCGTATCGCGCCGCCGCCTGCTGCCTCCGCCCCGGTCGCCACGACGAGCGTCGTGCCCCCCGCGCCGTCGCTCTCGGTCGCGTACTCGACATCGGTCTCGCCGCCGTCGAGCGTGATGCCGTCGAGGACGATCGCCCCGATGCCATCGGTATCGTCGACGACGTCGACGCCCTCGCCGCGCGCGAACACGTAGGTGTCGTGCCCCGAGCCGCCTGCGAGGTGGTCGGCGCCCTGCCCGCCGGTGAGGCGGTCGTCGCCCCCTCCGCCGTCGAGCGCATCGTCGCCGTTGCTCCCGGACAGCGTGTCGTCGCCGCCCGCGCCTTCGACGAGGTCATCGCCCGCCGCGCCGTCGAGCATGTCGTCGCCGGCGCCGCCATGCAGACGATCGACGGCCGCGCCGCCGGCCACCGCGTCGCCGTCGTCGCGGGCGAACACCACCTGGTTCGATTCGCCCGGCGTGCTTCCGATCGTCACGGTCGCGCCCTCGCCCTGCGTCCGGTCGACGAAGCGCCACGCACCGGGCGCCGCTGCCGCCGCACCGGGCTCCGCGCCGAGCGCGCTGCGCCAGGCGAGGAACTTCGCGCGGTCGTCGACCCAGGCGTCGCTCAGAATCGCATCGCCGTTCATCGGATCGAAGCGGGCGATGGCAGGTTGAGCGCCGCCTTCGACATCCACGAACGCGAACGCGTCGAGCGATGCCAGCGCACGCAGCAGCGCAGGATCGCTCCGCGCCCGGTTCGCCAGCACGGCGCTGCCCTCCTCGGCGAGCGACACGAGCGTGCCGCGCGTGCCGCGCGCGTCGATCGCGAGCGAGAGCGCATCGACGCCGTCCTCCGCCGACGGCGTGACGCCGATCGTCCGCCACAGCCAGTCGCGCACCGTGGTCCCGCGCGTCGCGTCGTCGCCGCCGGAGGATTGCCACAGCGCCTCGAACAGCGCGTCGTCCACCGAGGGATCGATGGCGCGCACGAGTTCGCGGTGGCTCGACCGGAGGTCGGCGGGAGCGGGCTCGCCGGGCTCAGCGTCGGCAGGCGGCTCGTCCGTACCGCTGTCGGTCGACGGTACCGCATCGAGGGGCTCGGGCGCCGGGTCCGACGCCGGGACCACGTCATCGGCCGGAGCCGCGCCCTCCCGGGCGGGTAGCCAGCCGGGTGGCGCACCTGGCGGCGCCGCGATCGTGCCGCGTTGCAGGCCCTGCACGATGCGCTCGTGCGAGAAGCCGAGCCACGCCGCGACGACGAACGGCATCGGCGGCACCGAAGGGTCGATCGCTGCGGCAGTCATCGCGTACGCTCCTTCCGGCGCAGGTCGGAATGCCGCGCCGGTCGGATGCCACGCTAGGCCGCGGGGCGGCGAGCGTCAATTCGGCCGAACGGACGATGCACACGGCCGCGCCGCTCGCGGGCCCCGACAGCGAGCCGGTGTCGCGCGCGTCGCCGCGGCGTCGTTCAGGCGCGGGCGTGTCTGCGGACGAACGCGTCGATGCGGCGAACGCCTTCGACGATCGCCTCGTTCGACGCCGCGTAGGAGAAGCGGATGTGCTGGCCGTCGCCGGGGACCCGGCGGCCGAAATGGATGTCGGCGAGCACCGCGACGCCTGCTTCGTGCAGCAGGCGCTTGCGGAAGGCCTCGGAATCCGCGCACCCGGTCATGCGGCAGGCTTCCGTGACGTTGGGCCACGCGTAGAAGGCGCCGCCCGGCGAGCGGCAGGAGACTCCGGGCACCGCGTTCAGCAGGCCGACGATCAGGTCGCGCCGCGCGAGGAAACTCGCGCGCATCGCCTCGGCCTCGTCCTGCGGACCGGTGATCGCCTCGACCGCCGCCCACTGCGAGATCTGCGACGCGCAGGAGTCGGTGTTGGTGATCCAGCGCGTGAACACCGGCGCGAGCGCGCGGTTCGCGCAGTACCCGATGCGCCAGCCGGTCATCGCCCAGGTCTTCGACGCACCGTCGCTGATCACCGTGCGCTCGAGGAGGCCGGGCCGGGTCGCGATCGACTCGAAGCGGCCGTCGTAGGCGAGCCGCGAGTAGATTTCGTCGGCGTAGATCCACACGCGCGGATGGCGCTCGAGGATCGCGGCGATCGCGTCGAGGTCCGCGGTGCGCAGCAGGCCCCCGGTCGGGTTGTGCGGCGTGTTCAGGATGACGAGCCGGGTCTTCGGCGTGATCGCCGCCTCGAACTCCGCCGGATCGAACGCGAAGTCGCGCGACTCGCGCAGGAAGATCGGCACCGGCACCGCGCCGTTCGCGAGAATCTGCGACTCGTAGATCGGGAACCCCGGCACCGGGTAGATCACCTCGTCGCCGGCGCCGTAGTCGGTCGTCGAGGCGATCGTGTAGGCGATGAACGGCTTCGCGCCGGCGCCGACGACGACGTCCTCGGCCGCGATCGCGAGCCCGCGCCGCGCGCCCATGTCGTGCGCGGCAGCCGCACGCAGTTCGTCGATGCCGGCCGACGGCGTGTAGCCGTGCCGGCCGGAACGGATCGCCGCGATGGCCGCGTCCTGGACGCGCGGCGGCGTCGGGAAGTCCGGCTGGCCGATGCAGAACGAGACGACGTCCGCGCCGGCCCGCACGAGCGCGTTGACCTCCGCCAGCACGACGAAGGCGTTCTCGGTGCCGAGCGATTCGGCGCGGCGCGACAGCGGCGGGACGACGGCCTGCGGATTTCCGGGAGCGTTCATCGATCGCGTCGACCGCCGGTGCGAATTCAGAAATGCGCCTGCGTGATCGCCAACGTGCAGAGTCCCATCAGGATCTGCGGGACGATGCCGAGCACGAGGAGCAGCAGGCCGTTCGCCGACAGGAGCACCCGCGTGCCGCCCGGCGCGACGATCGGGGCGGATTCCGCGGGTTCGTCGAAGTACATGAGCTTGACGACGCGCAGGTAGTAGAACGCCCCGACCACCGAGGTCAGCACCGCGGCGACCGCGAGAGCGACGAAGCCCTGGTTGACCGCGGCCTCGATGACGGCGAACTTGGCGTAGAAGCCCAGCGTCGGCGGGATGCCGGCGAGCGAGAACATCGCGAGCAGCATCATGAACGCCCACCAGGGCGAGCGCCGGTTGAGTCCCTTGAAGTCGTCGAGCAGGTCCGCCTCGAACGACTCGCGCGACAGGAGCAGGATCATGCCGAACGCGACGAGGGTCATCAGCACGTAGGTGACCGCGTAGAACATCGCCGCGGAGAACCCGTTGAGATCCGCCGCGAGGAACCCCAGCAGCATGTAGCCCATGTGCGCGATGGTCGAGTAGGCGAGCATCCGCTTCAGGTTCACCTGCGCGATGGCGACGAGGTTCCCGAACACCATCGACAGGAGCGACAGCACGATCAGCATCCCCTGCCAGTCGAACTCGAGCCCTTTCAACGCCCCCGCGAGCAGGCGCAGCGTGAACGCGAACGCGGCGAGCTTCGGCGCCGTGCCGATCAGGAGCGTCACCGGTGTCGGCGCTCCGTGGTACACGTCGGGCACCCACATGTGGTAGGGGACGACGCCCAGCTTGAACGCGATGCCCGACACGACGAAGACGAGCCCGAATACCAGGAGCGTGCGGTCGCCCTGCGCGCCGAGCGTCGCCAGCGCGATCCGGTCGAGGTCGAGCGACCCGGTGGCGCCGTAGACCATCGAGAACCCGTACAGCAGCACGCCCGAGGCGAGCGCGCCCAGCACGAAGTACTTGATCGCCGCCTCGGAAGGCGCCGCGGCGTCGCGGCGCAGCGCGACCAGCGCGTACAGCGCGAGCGACATCAGTTCGAGGCCGAGGTAGAGGGTCACGAGGCTCGCCGCCGACATCATCACCATCATGCCGAGCAGCGCGAACAGCGCCAGCACGAACATCTCGCCGCGGTAGAGCCCGCGCGCGGCGAGGTAGCCGCGGGAATAGGCGAGCGTCAGCGCCACCGCGATCAGGGCGAAGAGCTTGAGGACGTCGGAGAGCATGTCGTCGACGACCAGGCCGCCGAAGACGCGCACCGGGTCGATGCGCGCGGTCACCACCACGACGACGATCCCGAGGAGCAGCGCCGCCTGGGTGAGCCGGTAGCTGATCGCGCGCCGCTCCTCCGGCACGAACAGGTCGACGATCAGGATCACGCAGGCCGCCACGAGGATGACGATCTCGGGCAGGACGGCGGCGAGATGGGGCATCATCGCGGGGCTCAGAGTTTGGACTTCGCGACGTGCGCGAGGAGATCGGTGACGGTGACGTGCATCACGTCGACGAAGGGCGCGGGCCACACGCCCATCAACAGCACCGCGGCCGCGACCAGGGCGAGCAGCCAGAATTCGCGGCGCGACAGGTCGGTGAGCGCGGCGACCTGCGGATTGGCCACCGCGCCGAAGACCACGCGCTTCACCATCCACAGCGTGTAGGCGGCGCCGAGGATCAGCGTGACCGCGGCGGCGGACCCGATCCAGACGTTCTCGCGGATCGCGGCGAGGATCACCAGGAACTCGCCGACGAACCCGGACGTGCCCGGCAGGCCCGAGTTGGCCATCGCGAAGAACACCCAGAAACCGGCGAACAGCGGCATCGTGTTGACCACGCCGCCGTAGTCGGCGATCTGGCGGCTGTGCATGCGGTCGTACAGGACGCCGACGCACAGGAACATCGCGGCCGAGACAAAGCCGTGCGAGACCATCTGCACCAGCGCGCCCTCGACGCCGAGCGCACTGAACAGGAAGAAGCCGAGCGTCACGAAGCCCATGTGCGAGATCGACGAGTACGCGATCAGCTTCTTCATGTCGGCCTGGACGATCGCGACGAAGCCGATGTAGATCACCGCGACGAGCGACAGCGCGATCATGAAGCCGGAGAGCAAGTGCGCGGCATCAGGGACGATCGGCAGGATGAAGCGGATGAAGCCGTAGCCGCCGATCTTGAGCGTGATCGCGGCGAGGATCACCGAGCCGCCGGTCGGCGCCTCGACGTGGGCGTCGGGCAGCCAGGTGTGCACCGGCCACATCGGGACCTTGACCGAGAACGCGAGGAAGAAGGCGAAGAACAGCGCGACCTGGACCGGCATCGAGAGCGGTACCCGGTACCAGTCGGCGAGCGCGAAGCTCTCGGTGACGTTGTACAGGTAGACCAGCGCCACCAGCATCAGGAGCGAGCCCAGCAGCGTGTAGAGGAAGAACTTGATCGCCGCGTACACGCGCCTCGGGCCGCCCCAGACACCGATGATCAGGTACATCGGGATCAGCATCGCCTCGAAGAACACGTAGAACAGCACGCCGTCCATCGCGGCGAACGCGCCGTTGATGAGCCCGGACATGATCAGGAACGCGGCCATGTACTGCGCCACGCGCGTCTGGATCACCTCCCAGCCCGCCCAGACGACGACCAGCGTCATGAAGCTGTTCAGCAGGATGAACAGAACCGAGATGCCGTCGACGCCGAGGAAGTACCAGGCGTCGAAGCGCGGGATCCACTCGGTCCGCTCGACGAATTGCAGCGCCGAGGTCGTCGTGTCGAACAGCCCGTAGAGCGGCAGCGTGACCGCGAAGCCGGCGACGGCGCCGGCGAGGGCGACCCAGCGCGCCTTCGGGGCGTCGGAGTCGCGGTGCAGCACGAGCACCGCGAGTCCCGCGACGATCGGGACCCAGATCGCGAGCGACAGGTAGGGCAGCATCAGGGGCGACCCCACCAGACGAGGAGCCCGAACAGGCCGACGATCATCGTGAACGCGTAGTGGTAGACATAGCCGGACTGGACGTGGCGCACGAGCGCGGAGGCGAGGCCGATCAGTTTCGCCGTGCCGTTCACGAAGAATCCGTCGATGACGCTGCGGTCGCCCACCTCGGAGAACAGGCGGCCGATGCGGCGGAAGCCGCCGGCGAAGAACCAGTCGTTGAAGCGGTCGAAGTAGTACTTGTTGTCGAGCAGCGTGTAGACCGGGCCCGCCAACGCCTTGAGCCGCTCGGGCAGCGCCGGATTGACGAGGTAGCAGTACCAGGCGGCGGCGATGCCGGCGAGCGCGAGCCAGAACGGCGCGGCGGTCACGCCGTGCATCATGAAGCCGACGACCCCGTGCCAGTCGCGCGCGAGTTCCATCAGCACGTCACGTCCGGGGGCGACCAGGATCGACGGGCCGAACCAGCCGCCGAAGAGCATCGGCTCGATGTACGCCCACCCGGCGAACACCGACGGGATCGCCAGCAGGACGAGCGGCACGGTGACGACCCACGGGCTCTCCTTCGGCGGATGGTCGGCGTCGACGCCGTGGTGCGCGTCGGGTTCGCTGCCCGCGTCGTGCGACGCGTCGTGTCCGTGCTCCGGGTCGGCGTCGTGCTGCGCGGCCGGTTTGGTCCAGCGCGGCTCGCCGTGGAACGCGAGGAACAGCATCCGGAACGAATAGAACGCCGTGATGAACACGCCCGCCATCACCGCGAAGTACGCGTAGCCCTGGCCCGGGATCTTCGACAGGTGCACGGCCTCGATGATCGCGTCCTTCGAGAAGAAACCGGCGAACGGCGGAATGCCGGCGAGCGCCAGCGACCCGACGACGGCCGTGATCCAGGTGACCGGCATGTACCTGCGCAGGCCGCCCATCCGCCGCAGGTCCTGCTCGTGGTGCATCGCGATGATCACCGAGCCCGCCCCGAGGAACAGCAGCGCCTTGAAGAACGCGTGCGTCATCAGGTGGAAGATCGCCGCCGAGTACGCCGAGACGCCCAGCGCGACCGTCATGTAACCCAGTTGCGACAGCGTCGAGTACGCGACCACGCGCTTGATGTCGTTCTGGACGATCCCGAGGAACGCCATGAACAGCGCCGTCGTCGCGCCGACGACCGTCACGACCGAGAGCGCCGTGGCCGACTGCTCGAACAGCGGGCTCATGCGCGCGACCATGAAGATGCCGGCCGTCACCATCGTCGCCGCGTGGATCAGCGCGGAGATCGGCGTCGGGCCTTCCATCGAGTCGGGCAGCCAGACGTGCAGCGGCACCTGCGCGCTCTTGCCCATCGCGCCGACGAAGAGACAGATGCAGATGAGGCTCGCGAGCGACCAGACGACGCCGCCGCCCAGGTCGATCGTCGCGCCGCCGATCTCCGGCGCCATCGCGAACACCTTCGCGTAGTCGAGCGAGCCGGTCGCGGCGAGGACGAGCCCGATGCCGATCAGGAAGCCGAAGTCGCCGACCCGGTTGGCGAGGAATGCCTTCAGGTTCGCGTAGATCGCGCTCGGCCGCTCGTACCAGAAGCCGATCAGCAGATACGAGACCAGGCCGACCGCCTCCCAGCCGAAGAAGAGCTGCAGGAAGTTGTTGCTCATGACCAGCATGAGCATCGAGAACGTGAAGAGCGAGATGTAGCTGAAGAAGCGCGTGTAGCCCGGATCCTCGGCCATGTAGCCGATCGTGTAGACGTGGACCATCAGCGACACGAAGCTCACCACCACCATCATCGTGGCGGTGAGCGGGTCGATCAGGAAGCCGATCGTGAACCGGAGGTCGCCCGACGCGACCCAGGTGTAGACGTCGCCGTTGAAGAGATGCCCCGAGAGCACGTCCCGCAGCACGACGAAGGAGCCGGCGGTGGAGAGCGCCACGCCGAGGATGCACAGCCAGTGCGACACGCCGCGGCCCAGCCGGCGGCCCCAGAAGCCGACGACGGCGGACGCGACGAGCGGCGCGAGCGCGACGACGAGATAGAGGGTCTTCATGTCCATCGCGCGGGCCTATCCCTTGAGCTTGCCCAGGTCGTCGACGTCGATCGAGCCCACGTTGCGGAACAGGAGCACGAGGATCGCGAGGCCGATCGCCGACTCGGCCGCGGCGACGGTCAGGATGAAGAACACGAACACCTGGCCCGCCATGTCGCCGAGGTGGCTCGAGAACGCGACGAAGTTCAGGTTGACGGCGAGCAGCATCAGCTCGATCGCCATCAGCAGGATCAGCACGTTCTTGCGGTTGAGGAAGATGCCCGCGACGCTGATCGCGAACAGCATCGCGCCCAGCACGAGGTAGTGCGTCAGCGTCGGCGCGGTCAGGAACGACAGCACGGCCTCTCCCCCTTTTCCCCGATCCGTTGCGCGCGGGCGTCCGCGCTCACGGGCCCTCGCGCCGCTCGGACGCCATCGTGACCAGCCGCACGCGGTCCTCGCGGCGCACCTTCACCTGCTCGGCCGGATCCTGCCGCTTCGTCTCGCGGCGCCGGCGCCAGGTCAGCGCGATCGCCGCGACGATCGCCACCAGCAGCAGCACGGCCGCCAGTTCGAACGCGAACACGTAGTCGACGTAGATCAGGCGGCCCAGCGCCGCCGTGTTGCTGCCCGGCGGGATCGGCGCGCCCGACGGCGCCGCCGGCGTCCCCGACAGGATCACCAGCACCATCTCGAGCAGCACCAGGGCGCCGACGACCGTGCCGAGCGGCAGGTAGCTGCGGAAGTGCCGCCGCAGCTCGTCGAAGTTGACGTCGAGCATCATGACGACGAACAGGAACAGCACCATCACCGCGCCCACGTAGACCAGCACCAGCACGATCGCCAGGAACTCCGCCCCGAGCAGGAGCCAGATCGCGGCCGCGGTGAAGAACGAGCAGACGAGCCACAGCGCCGCGTGCACCGGGTTGCGCACGGTGATGACCCGCAGCGCCGCGAACACGAGGATCGCGGAGAACAGGTAGAAGACGGCGGTCTGGAACGTCATGGCTCGATTCGGGAAGCGAGAAGGGGGAAGGGGGAAGGGGGAAGGGAAAGCCGGGAAGAGGGAAGGGGGAAGGGGGAAGGGTGCGGCGTGGCCGAGCGCAGCCGGCGTGTCGAAAGCGGGTGATCGCAAGAGCCGGACATGTCGATGAGCGCGCCGCCGCATCGCACGGGCAGCACCCTTCCCCCTTCTCCCTTCTCCCTTCCCGTTTCGCCCTTCCCTCGTCCCTCTTCTCCGTTTTTCCTTCCCGGCTTCACAACGCCATGCACGCGTCGCCGCGTCTCACCCGTCCCCCTTCCCTCTTCCCCCTTCCCCGGATTCATCGGTAGCGCGCATCCTCGGCGCGATCCGCCGCGATCTGCGCTTCGAGGCGGTCGCCCACGGCGAGGAGCATCTCCTTCGTGTAATAGAGGTCGCCGCGCTTCTCGCCGTGGTATTCGAGCACGCGCGTCTCGACGATCGAGTCGACCGGGCAGCTCTCCTCGCAGAAGCCGCAGAAGATGCACTTGGTGAGGTCGATGTCGTAGCGGGTCGTGCGCCGGGTGCCGTCGGCGCGCTGCTCCGACTCGATGGTGATCGCGAGCGCCGGGCAGACCGCCTCGCACAGCTTGCAGGCGATGCAGCGCTCCTCGCCGTTCGGGTAGCGGCGCAGCGCGTGCAGGCCGCGGAAGCGCGGGCTCTGCGGCGTCTTCTCCTCCGGGAACTGCACGGTGACCTTGCGCGCGAACAGGTGGCGCCCGGTCAGGAACAGGCCCTGCCCGAGTTCGACGAGGAACCAGGTCTGGAAGAGGTCGCGGAAGCGGCGGAACATGGCGGTCAGTGGAACAGCGGCGCGTAGCGGGTCTGCATCATCGTGCCGATGAACACGATCCACACGAGGGTCAGCGGGATGAACACCTTCCAGCCGAGCCGCATGATCTGGTCGTAGCGGTAGCGCGGGAACGTCGCGCGCACCCACAGGAAGATCAGCAGGATGAAGCTCGCCTTGGCGCCGAGCCACAGGAGGCCGTCGCCGAACGGCGCGAATCCGGCGATGCGGACCTCGTTCAGGAGCGGAAACGGCGACAGCCAGCCGCCGAGGAACAGCGTCGAGGCGAGCACGGCGATCAGGATCATGCTCATGTACTCGGCCAGGAAGAACACCGCGAAGGCGACGCCCGAGTACTCGACGTGGAAGCCGGCCACGATCTCGCTCTCGCCCTCGGCCATGTCGAACGGATGGCGGTTGGTCTCGGCGATGCCGGAGACGACGTAGACGACGAACATCGGCAGGAGCGGCCACACGTACCAGTAGGCGGCGCCGCCCTCCTGCCCCGCGACGATCTCGCGGAAGTTGAGGCTGTTCGCGCACATCAGCACCGCGACGAGCGCGAAGCCCATGGCGAGTTCGTAGCTCACGATCTGCGCGGCCGAGCGCAACGCGCCGAGGAACGCGTACTTCGAGTTCGAGGCCCAGCCCGCGAGGATGATCCCGTAGACGCCCATCGACGTCATCGCGAGCACGTAGAGGAGCCCGGCGTTGACGTCCGCCACGACCAGCGTGTCGGTGAGCGGCACCACGGCCCAGGCGGCCACGGCGGGCCCGATCGCGAGCATCGGCGCGATGAAGAACAGGTAGCGGTTCGCCCCGGTCGGGACGACGATCTCCTTGAAGATCAGCTTGAACACGTCGGCGAACGGCTGCAGCAGCCCCAGCGGCCCGACGCGATTCGGCCCGATGCGCACCTGCATGTAGCCGATCACCTTGCGCTCGGCCAGCGTCAGGTACGCGACGCCGATGATGAGCGGCACCACCAGCGCGACGATCTTCGCGAGCGTCCACAGCGGGAGCCAGGCGGGCCCGAGGAAGTCGCGCACCGGAGCGATCAGGGCATCCACGTCAGATGCGCTCCATCTCGATCGATCCGGACAGGCCCTCGAGACCGCAGGTCGATGCGTGCGCGGCGGCGAGCCTCACGACGCCCGGCGGCACCGAGGCGTCGGCGACGGCGGCGACCACCGCCTCGCCCCGACCCTGGCGGATGCGCACCTGCGCGCCGTCGGCGATGCCGAGCTTGTCGAGCAGCGTGCGGTGCATGCGCGCGCGCGGGGGCTTCGCGTCGGCGGTCATCTGCAACGACTGCGCGCGGCGCACCAGCGGGTCGGCGAAATAGATCGGGACATCCGCGATGCGCTCGAGCGCAGCGGGCTGCACGGCGGGCGCCGCGATCGCGGTGGACGTCGCGTTCGAGAGGCGTCTCGCGATGGCCTCGGCGGACGGCACGACCTCCGCGCGCACGTCCTCGATCGAATCGAACCCGAAGCCCGCGAGGCCGAGCGAGGTGCCGAGCACGCGCAGCACCTTCCAGGCCGGACGCGCCTCGCCGAACGGCTTCACGACGCCGTTGAACGACTGGACGCGACCCTCGCAGTTGACGAAGCTGCCCGCGGTCTCGGTGAACGGCGCGATCGGCAGCATCACGTCGGCGTAGCGCTCGCCGTGCGCGAACGGACTCATCACCACGACGAAGTCCGCCGCCTCGAGCGCGGCGCGCGCGGCGGGCGGATTCGCGCAGTCGAACTCCGGCTCGGCATGCAGCACGACGTACGCGCGCCGGGGCTCCGCGAACATGCGCCACGCGTCGAGCGAGCCCGCCTCCGGCTCGGCGCCGGCGAGCGAGGCGCCGACCGCGTTCGCCGCCTCGACCAGGGTGCCGAGCGTGGCGCCGACGCAGTCGGACAGCGCCTGGGCGAGCGCCCGGATCTGCGCGGCCTGCGGATGCTGGACCGCGGCGTTGCCGAGGAGGATCGCACGCTTCGTCCCGGACACGAGCGACTGGGCGATCGCATCGGCCGCGGCCGACGGTTCGACGCCCGCGAGCACAGCCGGGACCGGCTTGCCCGCGCGGCGCGCGGCCGCGACGACGATGCCGGCGAGTTCCGCGGGGAGGAGCGAAGGCGCCACGATCGCCTGGTGCGCGACGCTCATCAGCCAGTCGGCACCGACCGAATGGAGCGACGAGACCTGCGTGCCGCGCTTCGCCGCCTGGCGCAGACGCTGCGCGATCAGCGGGTGGTCCTTGCGCAGGAAGCTGCCGACGACGAGCACGCGATCGTTCGACGGGAGTTCGGCGATCGGCATGCCGAGCCAGGGGATCCCCGCGAGCGCGCGGTCGTCCGAGAAGTCGGCCTGGCGGAGCCGATGGTCGACGTTGCCGCTGCCGAGCCCGCGCATGAGCCGCGCGGCGAGCGCGAGTTCCTCGAAGGTCGCGTGCGGCGAGGCGACCAATCCGATCGACGGGCCGCCGTGCTTCGCGACCGCGTCCCCGAGGCCACGGACGACCGCGTCGAGCGCGGTGGCCCAATCGGTGTCGCGCCACTCGCCGTTCTCCTTGATCCGCGGCACGGCGAGGCGCTCGGGCGAGGACAACGCCTCGTAGCTGTAGCGGTCCTTGTCGGAGATCCAGCACTCGTTCACCGCCTCGTTGTCGAGCGGCAGCACGCGCATCACCCGGTCGCCCTTCACCTGGACCACGAGGTTCGACCCCAGGGAATCGTGCGGCGACACCGACTTGCGGCGCGCGAGCTCCCAGTTGCGCGCGGTGTAGCGGAACGGCTTGCTGGTGAGCGCGCCGACCGGGCAGAGGTCGATCACGTTGCCGGACAGTTCGGAATCCACCGTCTTGCCGACGAAGGTGACGATCTCGGAGTGCTCGCCCCGGCCCATCATGCCGAGTTCCATCACCCCGGCGATCTCCTGGCCGAAGCGGATG
Organism: Burkholderiales bacterium; assembly: GCA_015075645.1. Taxonomy (NCBI): domain Bacteria; kingdom Pseudomonadati; phylum Pseudomonadota; class Betaproteobacteria; order Burkholderiales; species Burkholderiales bacterium. The sequence continues at coordinate 386,204 of JABTUF010000007.1, forward strand.
CAGCGCGTGCAGTGGATGCAGCGGGTCATTTCCTCGGCCGACACCAGCGGACCCAGGTTCTTGTGGAACACGACGCGCTTGGGTTCGCCGTAGCGCGACGCCGACTTGCCGTAGCCGACCGCGAGGTCCTGCAACTGGCACTCGCCGCCCTGGTCGCAGATCGGGCAATCGAGCGGGTGGTTGATGAGCAGGAACTCCATCACGCCCTTCTGGGCCGAGACGGCGAGTTCCGAATGGGTCTGGACCTTCATCCCCTCGGTCGCGGGCGTCGCGCAGGCCGGCAGCGGCTTCGGCGCCTTCTCGACCTGCACGAGGCACATCCGGCAGTTCGCCGCGATCGAGAGCTTCTTGTGCCAGCAGAAATGCGGCACGTAGACACCGAGCTTGACGGCCGCGTCCATGACGGTGCTGCCGTGCGGCACGGCGACCGGCTTGCCGTCGATCTCGAGGTTCAGCATCGCGGAGGGAGCGGCGGGCGTCATCACAGATAGGGCGGCACGAGACAGCACTTGTGGTCGATGTGGTGCTGGAACTCGGCGCGGAAGTGCCGGGTGAAACTCTTCACCGGCATCGCCGCCGCGTCGCCCAGCGCGCAGATCGTGCGGCCCATGATGTTGTCGGACACCGAGTTCAGCAGATCCAGGTCCTCCTGGCGGCCCTCGCCGTTCTCGATGCGCCGGACCACCCGCCACAGCCAGCCGGTGCCCTCGCGGCAGGGCGTGCACTGGCCGCAGGATTCCTCGAAGTAGAAGTACGAGAGGCGCATCAGGGACTTGACCATGCAGCGCGTCTCGTCCATCACGATCACGGCGCCCGAGCCCAGCATCGAGCCGGCCTTCGCGATCGCGTCGTAGTCCATCGTCGTCGCCATCATGACGTCGGCCGGCAGCACCGGCGCCGACGATCCGCCGGGGATGACCGCCTTGAGCCTGCGGCCGCCGCGCACCCCGCCCGCCATCGCGAGGAGGTCGGGGAACGGCGTGCCGAGCTTCACCTCGAAGTTGCCCGGACGCGCGACATCGCCGGACACCGAGAAGATCTTCGTGCCGCCGTTGTTCGGCTTGCCGAGGTTCAGGAACCACTCGCCGCCGTGGCGCAGGATCCACGGCACCGACGCGAAGGTCTCGGTGTTGTTGATCGTCGTCGGCTTGCCGTAGAGGCCGAAGCTCGCCGGGAACGGCGGCTTGAAGCGCGGCTGGCCCTTCTTGCCCTCGATCGACTCGAGCAGCGCCGTCTCCTCGCCGCAGATGTAGGCGCCGAAACCGTGGTGATTGAAGAGCTCGAACGAGAAGCCGCTGCCGAGAATGTCCTTGCCGAGGAAGCCGGCCGCGCGCGCCTCGTCGACCGCCTCCTCGCAGCGCTCGTAGACGTCCCAGATCTCGCCGTGGACGTAGTTGTAGCCGCGCGCGCAGCCCATCGCGTAGCCCGCGATGATCATGCCCTCGATCAGCGCGTGCGGGTTGTAGCGCAGGATGTCGCGGTCCTTGAACGTGCCCGGTTCGCCCTCGTCCGAATTGCAGACCACGTACTTGTCGCCGGCGAACTGCTGCGGCATGAAGCTCCACTTGAGGCCGGTCGGGAAGCCCGCGCCGCCGCGCCCGCGCAGCGCGCTCTTCTTCACCTCCGCGATCACGGTGGCGGGCGGCGTCTTCTCCGCGAGGATCTTCCGCAGCGCCTCGTAGCCGCCGCGCTTCACGTAGTCGTCGAGCCGCCAGTTGCGGCCGTCGAGTCCCGCCATCAGCACCGCGTCGGGGCCGTAGTCGAGGAACTCGCGCGGGGCGTTCATCGCTCGCCCTTCGTATCCGGCCGGCCCTCGCCGCGGGCGGCGGCGGCCGTGAGTTCGTCGACGAGCGCGTCGAGCTTCGCCCCGCTCATCCAGCTCTCCATCCGGTGGTCGTTGACGAGCATCACCGGCGCGTCGCCGCAGGCGCCCATGCACTCGCCCTCCTTCAGCGTGAAGCAGCCGTCGGGGGTCGTCTCGCCGAAGTCGACGCCGAGCTTCGCCTTCAGGTGCTCGGCCGCCGCCGTCGCGCCGGAGAGCGCGCAGGGCAGGTTGGTGCAGATCGTCAGCTTGAAACGGCCGGTCGGTTTCAGGTCGTACATCGTGTAGAACGTCGCGACCTCGTAGACCGCGATCGGCGGCATCCCGAGAATCGAGGCGATCTCGTCCATCGCCTCGTTCGACAGCCAGCCCCGCTCCCGCTGCGCGATCGCGAGCGCCGACATCACCGCCGACTGCTGCTGGCCGGCCGGGTACTTGGCGACCTCGCGGTCGATGCGCGCGCGCGACTCGTCGGACAGGGGCTTCATCGGTCGATCGACCCGAACACGACGTCCTGCGTGCCGATGATCGCGACGACGTCCGCGATCATGTGCCCGCGGGACATTTCGTCGAGCGCCGCGAGGTGGGCGTAGTCGGGCGCGCGCAGCTTGAGCCGGTAGGGCTTGTTCGCGCCGTCCGAGATCGCATAGACGCCGAACTCGCCCTTCGGATGCTCGATCGCGGCGTACACCTCGCCCGGCGGCACGTGAATGCCCTCGGTGAAGAGCTTGAAGTGGTGGATCAGGTCCTCCATGCCGGTCTTCATCGCCTCGCGCGACGGCGGAGCCACCTTGTGGTCGCCGGTGATGACCGGGCCGGGGTTCGCGCGGAGCCACTCGACGCACTGGGCCACGATCCGGTTCGACTGGCGCATCTCCTCGACCCGGACCAGGTAGCGGTCGTAGGTGTCGCCGTTCACGCCGACCGGGACGTCGAACGCCATCTTGTCGTAGACCTCGTAGGGTTGCTTCCTGCGGAGGTCCCAGGGAATGCCCGATCCGCGCAGCATCGCGCCGGAGAAGCCCAGCGCCATCGCGCGCTCCGGCGAGACCACCCCGATGCCGACGGTTCGCTGCTTCCAGATGCGGTTGTCGGTGAGGAGCGTCTCGTAGTCGTCCACGTATCCGGGGAACCGCTTCGTGAAGTCCTCGATGAAGTCGAGGAGCGAGCCCTGGCGGTTGGCGTTCATCTCGCAGAGCGCGCGGGCGTTGCGCGTGTGCTGCGCGCGGTACTGCGGCATCCGGTCCGGCAGGTCGCGGTAGACGCCTCCCGGCCGGTAGTAGGCGGCGTGCATCCGCGCGCCGGACACCGCTTCGTACATGTCGAACAGGTCCTCGCGCTCGCGGAAGCAGTAGAGGAACGTCGTCATGCCGCCGCAGTCGAGCGAGTGGCAGCCGAGCCACAGCAGGTGGTTCAGGATGCGCGTGATCTCGTCGAACATCACGCGGATGTACTGCGCGCGGATCGGCACCTCGATCCCGAGCAGGCGCTCGATCGCGAGGCAGTAGGCGTGCTCGTTGCACATCATCGACACGTAGTCCAGCCGGTCCATGTAGGGCAGCGACTGGATCCAGGTCTTGTGCTCGGCGAGCTTTTCGGTCGCGCGGTGCAAAAGGCCGATGTGCGGGTCGGCGCGCTCGATCACCTCGCCGTCGAGTTCGAGCACCAGGCGCAGCACGCCGTGGGCCGCCGGATGCTGCGGCCCGAAGTTCATCGTGTAGTTGCGGATCTCGGCCATCGCTCAGGCTTTGCCGGGCTCGTGGCCGGCGTAGTTGGGCTCGCGCACGATCCGCGGCGTGACCTCGCGCGGCTCGATGGTGACCGGCTGGTAGACGACGCGGCCCTGCTCCGGGTCGAAGCGCATCTCGACGTGGCCGGACAGCGGGAAGTCCTTGCGGAACGGATGGCCGACGAAGCCGTAGTCGGTGAGGATGCGGCGCAGGTCCGGGTGACCGGTGAACACGATGCCGTAGAGGTCGAACGCCTCGCGTTCGAACCAGTTCGCCGACGGCCACAGCTCGATCATCGACGGCAGCACCGGGAAGTCGTCGTCGGGCGCGAACGCGCGCACGCGGAGCCGCCGGTTGTTCGCGAGCGACAGCAGGTGGTAGACCGCCGCGAAGCGCGGGCCGTCGCGCCGCGCGTCGGCGATCGCCGAGTAGTCGACGCCGCACACGTCGACGAGGACCTCGAACCGGTGGGCCGGCGTGTCGCGCAGCGCGCGCATCGTCGCGACCAGGCGGTCGTGGCGGACGACGAGCGTGGTCTCGCCCAGCGCGTCGACGACCGAGACGATCGCCTCGCCGAACGCCGCGCGCCAGGGATCGACCGGGACGTCGGGCGCCGGCACGGCCGCGGCGGCGTCCGGGGAAGCGGGAGCGTCGGCCATCAGCGCGCGATCGTGTTGGTGCGCCAGATCTTGTTCTGGAGCTGCAGGATGCCGTAGAGCAGCGCCTCGGCGGTCGGCGGGCAGCCGGGCACGTAGATGTCGACCGGCACGATGCGGTCGCAGCCGCGCACGACCGAGTACGAATAGTGGTAGTAGCCGCCGCCGTTCGCGCAGGAGCCCATCGAGATCACCCAGCGCGGCTCGGGCATCTGCTCGTAGACCTTGCGCAGCGCCGGCGCCATCTTGTTGCAGAGCGTGCCGGCGACGAGCATCACGTCGGACTGGCGCGGCGACGGCCGGAACACGACGCCGAAGCGGTCGAGGTCGTAGCGCGCCGCGCCCGCGTGCATCATCTCGACCGCGCAGCACGCGAGCCCGAAGGTCATCGGCCACATCGAGCCGTTGCGGGCCCAGTTGATCACGCTGTCGAGCGTGGTCGTGACGAAGCCCTTCTCGAGGACGCCTTCGATCGCCATCGCGCTAGCCCGTCCGCCTCAGTCCCATTCGAGTGCGCCCTTCTTCCACTCGTAGATGAAGCCGACCACGAGGATCGCGAGGAAGACCATCATCGCGGCGTACCCGAAGAAGCCGAGTTCCGGCAGCACCACCGCCCAGGGGAAGAGGAACGCGATCTCGAGGTCGAACAGGATGAACAGGATCGCGACCAGGTAGAAGCGCACGTCGAACTTCATGCGCGCGTCCTCGAAGGCCTCGAAGCCGCACTCGTAGGGCGAGAGCTTCTTCGCGTCGGGCTTGTTCGGCGACAGGACGCTGCCCACCGTGAGGAGCACCGCGCCGAGCACGATGCCGACGGCGATGAACATCAGGACCGGAAAGTAGTTCTCGAGCATGCCGACCTCAGGCGCCGGAAATGCCGCCGGCGCTCATCCGTTGCCCGGCGTCACGCCGGAAATCACCTCGCTACACCGCCATTCCATCTGGTGCCGACGGGGAGACTCGAACTCCCACGGCTTTCGCCACTGCCCCCTCAAGACAGCGTGTCTACCAATTTCACCACGTCGGCGCGTTCATCGCTGTTCGCGCCCCGGACCGGCCGGGACGCGCAATGCTATTTCGGGACCTCCCCCGCCTTCGAACCGGGCGCTGCGGGCGCGGACGGAGCCGCGGATCCGGCTGGCGCCGCGGCCCCCGAAGCTGCGGCGGAACCGGCCGCAGGTGTCGTGCTTCCCGCCGGCGGCGTCGCCGCACCGGGCGCCGGGGAGCCCGTGGGCGCACCGGTCGCCGGCGCACCCTTGTCGAGCACGCTGCGCTCCATCAGGCTGCCGCCGCGCTGGCTGTGCGAGGCCACGTACCAGGTGAGTCCGATGCTGGTCAGGAAGAACACCGCGGCCAGGACCGCCGTGGTGTGCGACAGGAAGTTCGCGGAGCCCGACGCGCCGAACAGGCTGCCGGACGACCCGCTGCCGAACGCGGCACCCATGTCCGCACCCTTGCCGTGCTGCAGCAGCACGAATCCGCAGATCGCGACCGCCACGCCGACGTGGACCATCAGCAGGAAGCCTTCGAGGAAATCCATCGTTCGTTCCGTCCGTTCTCCGCGACCGCGTCACGATCCCGCGATCGCCAGCAATTCGTTCGCGTCCAGCGACGCGCCACCCACCAGCCCGCCGTCCACGTCCGGCATCGCGAAGAGCGATGCCGCGTTGGAGGCCTTCACGCTCCCGCCGTAGAGCACCGGCACGTCCTTCGAGCCCGCCGCGGCGAGTTGCGCCCGCAACGCCGCGTGCACCTGCTGGGCCTCTTCCGGGCTCGCCGTGCGCCCGGTGCCGATCGCCCAGACCGGCTCGTAGGCCACGACGACGCGGCCGACCTCCGTTCCCACGGCGCGGACCACCGCGCCCAGCTGCCTTTCCACCACCGCGCCGGTCGCACCGGCATCGCGTTCCTCGAGCGTCTCGCCGACGCACACGATCGGCGTGACGCCCGCCGCCAGGGCCGCGCGGGCCTTGGCGCCGACCTCCTCGTCCCGCTCGCCGTGGTAGCGGCGCCGTTCCGAGTGGCCGACGATCGCGTAGCGCGCCCCGAACTCCGCGAGCATCGCGCCCGACACCTCGCCGGTGTACGCTCCCGACGCGTGCTGGCTCACGTCCTGCGCCCCGTAGCCCACCGAGCTGCCCGCGAGCGCCTCGCGCGCCTGCGCGAGATACGGAAACGGCACGCACACCGCCAGGGTGCGCCCGCCGTCCGCCCGGAATCCCCGCAACGTTGCGTACCGCACGGCGTTCTCTTCGAGTCCGCCGTGCATCTTCCAGTTGCCGACGGTCAGCGTGCCGCGCATCGTCCCGGATCGTCCCGCGCACCGCGCCCGGTCGGCCCGGCACGACGTCGCGCCGAACCGGCCGCGAACACGGCCAGCAAATCATCGGGATTATACCGCGCTGCCGCAAACCCCGCCAACGTCGGGGGTTCGCCGCGCCGGATCAGGCGCCGGCGGCGGTCCGCAGCCGCCGGATGATCGGCGGCAGGAACCACGCCGCCAGCGTGAGGATGCCCAGCGTCGCGGCGATCGGCCGCTCGAAGAACGCGAGCAGGCTGCCGTCCGACTTGATCATCGAGGTGACGAAGTTCTCCTCGAGCATCTCCCCCAGCACCACGCCGAGGATCGCGGGGGCGATCGGGAAATCGTTCGCCTCGAGCACGTACGCGGCGATGCCCGCCACGAGCATCACGCCGACGTCGAACGGCGTGTTGTTGATCGCGAACGTGCCGACGATGCAGAAGAGCAGGATGACCGGCATCAGGATCTCGCGCGGCACCGACAGGATGCGTTTCGCCACCTTGATGCACAGGAGGCCCAGCGGGATCATGATCAGATTCGCGATGATGAACAGCAGGTAGACCGCGTAGATGTTCTGCGGGTTCTGCGTGAACAGCGTCGGCCCGGGGTTCATGTTCTTCATGTAGAGCACGCCGATCACGATCGCGGTGATGGAGTCACCCGGGATGCCGAACACGAGTGCCGGGATCCACGCCCCGGCCAGCGCGCTGTTGTTGGCCGCGCCGCTCTCGACGATGCCCTCGATGTGGCCGGTGCCGAACTTCTCCGGCTCCTTCGAGAACTTCTTGCTGATCCCGTAGCTCATCCAGGCGGCGATGTCGGCGCCCGCGCCCGGCAGCGCGCCGACGAGCGTTCCGAGCGTGCTGCCGCGCAGGACCTGCTTCGGATATTTCTTCGCGAGCGCCCACATTCCGGCGAGGACGTTCCCGAGCGGCTTGGTGTCGATGACGAGCTTCGGCCCGGTCTCGACCGCGTAGCGCAGGATCTCCGAGACCGCGAACATGCCGATCATCATCGGGATGAGCCCGATGCCGCCCATGAGTTCGGTACTGCCGAAGGTGAACCGCGGGAAGCCCGCCGGGTTGTCGAGGCCCACGGCCGCGACGAGGAGCCCGAGCAGCAGCGACACGATGCCCTTGAGCGGCCGCTCGGAAGTGATCACGATCGCGCACGAGAGGCCGAGGAGCACGAGCCAGAAGTACTCGAACGAGCTGAAGCGGAGCGCGAAGTCGGCGAGCGCCGGCGCGGACAGGATCAGCACCACGGTGCCGAACAGGCCGCCGATCGCGGAGAACACGAGTCCCGCGCCGAGCGCGAGTTCGGCCTGCCCCTTGCGGGTCATCGCGTAGGCTTCGTCGGTGTAGGCGGCCGACGCCGGGGTGCCGGGCATGCGCAGCAGGCAACCCGGCACGTCGCCCGAGAAGATCGCCATCGCGGTCGCGGTCACGATCGCGGCGATCGCCGTGATCGGCGGCATGAAGAACGTGACCGGCACCAGCAGCGCGGTCGCCATCGTCGCGGTGAGGCCGGGCACCGCGCCGACGAAGAGCCCGAACAGCGACGCGCCGAGCATCACGGCGATCGTCTGCAGGTTGAACACCATCCCGAACGCGGTGACGAGGGCGTCCATCGCGATGCCTCAGAACGCGAACTTCGTGAGCACGCCCCAGGGAAGCGGAACGCGCAGGAGCTTGTAGAACGCGAACCAGATCAGGAACGTCGCCACCGCCGCGACGATCGCCGCGCGCACCGGGCGCACGCCGAAGAGCTGGAACAGCGCGAACAGGATCAGGAAGCCGACGAGCAGGAATCCGAGCGCGTCGGACGCGACGATGTAGAAGACGACCGCCGCGATGACGGCGAGGAAGCCGACGACGTGCTGCCGCGACCGCGTCCAGTCGTCCGACGCGAACCACGGTTGCGACGAGCGGTGCCGCAGGCCGCTCACGATCAACAGGATCCCGCACACGGCGAGCCCCGCGGCCACGAGTCCCGGGTAGATCGCCGGACCGACCTGCTGGCCCGGGATCTTCGGGAACGACTGGACGTAGCTGACGATCGCGAGCCCCAGGAGCAGCAGGATCGCGCCGAAGACCGCGTCGTTGAACTTCATCGGGCGTGGCGCGCGGCCGGAGCCGGCCGCGCGGATCCGCGGGCCGCCGGCGCGGAGGCGCCGGCGAAGCCCCGGAACGCGGACATCACTTCACGATGCCCGCGGCCTTCATCACGACGCCCATGTCGGCGTCGCCCTTCGCCATGAACGAGGCGAACTCCGCGCCCGGCGCCCACTCCATGCCGTAGCCCTTGGAGGAGGCGAAGTCCTTGAACTCCTTGCTGTCCCAGATCTTCTTGATCGCGGCGATGAGCTTCTGCTGCACATCGGCGGGCAGCCCCTTCGGCGCCGCGATGCCGCGCCACGCGGACACGGTCCAGTTGCTGCCGGCCGCCACCTTCATCGTCGGCACGTTCGGGAACAGCGCGGACGGCTTCGAGTCCATCACCGCGAGCGGCTTCGCCTTGCCGGCGTCGATCAGCGCGCGCGCTTCCGGAAGCGAGCAGGTCACGATGTCGACGCCGCCGGCCGCGAGGTCCTGCATCGCGGGTGCCGCGCCGTTCGAGGGCACCCAGGGAATCGCCGACTGCGGGATCTTGGTGTCGTTCATGAGGCCGGCGAGCGCGAGGTGCCAGATGCCGCCCTGCCCGGTGCCCGAGGCCTTGAGCTTGCCCGGATTCGCCTTCGCGTAGTCCAGCACTTCCTTCACCGACTTGAACGGCGAGTTCGCGCCGACGGTGAAGCCGGCCGGGTCGGCGTTGACGAGCGCGAGCGGCGTGTACGAGGTCGGCGACAGGTCGGTGAGGCCCTGCCAGTGCATCATCGTGATCTCGACGGTGATCATCCCGATCGTGTAGCCGTCCGCGGGAGCGGTCGCGATCGCGCTGTGACCGACGACGCCGCTGCCGCCGGTGCGGTTGACGACGTTGACCGGCTGGCCGAGTTCCTTCTCGAGCCCCGCCGCGAAATAGCGCGCGGTCGTGTCGGTGCCGCCGCCCGCGCCCCAGGGGACGACGAAGGTGATCGGACGTTCGGGGTAGGCGGCGCTCGCGGCGCCGGCAGTGATGGCCAGCGTGAGCGCGACGGCGCGGATCAGGCACTTCATCGGGAATCCTCCAGGGGTGGGATGACGCCCGGCGGGCCGAGGACGCCACGGCGCGACGGGCAGGCGCGCCGACGGTAGCGCAAGGGGGCGTGTCCGGTCAAGCGGCCTGACCAATGCCGGTTCGCCCTTCCGTTCAGCCGTCGCGTCGGGCGAGCGACGCGCGCGCGTGGCCGACGATCGCCGCCGCGACGCGCGCGAGGTCGCGCTCGAGCCGCGCGTAGCCCGCGTTCGGTTCGAAGGTCGTCTCGTCCATGTAGAGCGTCCGCTTGAGTTCGATCTGCAGGCTGTGCCGGCCTTCCGCGGGGCGTCCGTGACGGCGCACGAGTTCCACGCCCTTGTAGGGATCGTTGATCGCGACCGAGTAGCCCATCGACGCGAACGCGTCGGCGCACAGGCGCGTGAACGCGCCCTCGCAGGTCGTCCCGTCGCGGTCGCCCAGCACGACGTCGGCACGCTCGCGTCCCGGATCGTCGGAAATGGCGTCGCCGACCGCCGGCATCGAGTGGCAGTTGACGTGCCAGACCGCGCCGAACGCGCGGTGACGCTCGTCGAGCGCGGCCTCGACCGCGTCGTGGTAGGGCCGCCAGCAGGTCGCGATCCGACGCTCGACTTCGTCGACGGTGAGCGATCGCGCGTACATCGGCACGCCGCCGTGGGCGAGCCGCCACACGAGACCGATGCCGAGTTCGGTCTTGCGCGTCGTCGCGACCGGACCCGGCCAGCGCACGTCCGGCGCGAACAGCGCGGGATCGACGTCCTCGAGACTGCGGTTGGGGTCGATCCACGCGCGCGGGAAGGTCGCCTCGACGAGGCTCGCGCCGTGCGCGAGCGCGCCGCGCCACAGCCGCGCCACGTGCGTGTCCTCGGCCTGCCGCACGATCGCGCGCGGCGCCGCGTGATCGAAGTCCGCCGGATAGTCCTCGCCCGAGTGCGGCGAATCGAGGACGACCGGCGCGAACGCGTCCCGGGGGTCGTGGCGCAGCACCGGCGGCGTCATGCGCTCCCCTCCTCGTTCAGCCAGCACGCGGAGCGCCGCCCGGGCGCGATCTCGGACAGCGGCGGCGCGGCCTCGCGACAGCGCGCCATCGCGTGCGGGCAGCGCGGGTGGAAATGGCAGCCCGACGGCGGATCGAGCGGCGACGGGATTTCGCCCTTCACGGGGACGAACGTGCGCTTCCGCGCCTCGACGCGGCCCGCTTCGGCGAGCAGCGCCTCGGTGTACGGGTGGTTCGGCGAAGCGAACAGTTCGGCCGTGGGCCCGCTCTCGACGACGCGGCCGAGGTACATGATCACGACACGCTCGCTCAGGTGCTGCACGACGCCGAGATCGTGGCTGATGAAGAGGTAGGTGAGCGAGAGCGAGCGAGCGAGGTCCATGAACAGGTTCAGCACCTGCGCCTGGATCGACACGTCGAGCGCGGCGACCGACTCGTCGCACACGAGAAATTCGGGCTTCACCGCGAGCGCGCGGGCGATGCCGATGCGCGCGCGCTGCCCGCCGGAGAACTGGTGCGGAAAGCGCCGCATCAGCGTCGGGTCGAGGCCGACGCGGTTCAGTTGGAGTCCGACGTACTCGACCTGCTGGCGCCGCGCGATGAGGCCGTGCGCGACCGGCGCCTCGCCGACGATGTCGACGATGCGCAGGCGCGGATTCAGCGACGCGTAGGGGTCCTGGAAGATCATCTGCATCCGGAGCTGCTGCTCGCGCGCCTCGGCAGGCGCGAGGCGGTCGATCGGCCGGCCGCGCCAGCGCCGCTCGCCCTCGGTCATCGGCAGGAGGCCCACCGCGAGCCGGCCGAGCGTCGACTTGCCGCAGCCCGACTCGCCGACGAGCCCGACCACCTCGCCCTCCGCGATCGCGAGGTCGACCCGATCGACCGCGTGCACGATCTCCTCGCGCAGGTTCGCGCCGGCGAGGTTCGCGATCCGCGCCGCGACGTCGAGTCGCTTCACGAAGCGCTTCGACACGCCGCGCAGTTCGACGAGCGGCTCGGCGGTCAGGTCCATGCGACGAGCGGATGGTGGCAGCGGACGCCGCGCTCGGGGTCGCCGGGCGCGAAGGTCATCGCGGGGGCGCCGGCGCAGGCGGCGTCCGCATGCGGACAGCGTTCCCGGAACGCGCAGCCCGGCGGCAGGTCGATGAGCGAAGGGGTCATGCCCGGGATCTGCTTCAGACGCGCGCCGCGCGCGTTGCGCGAAGGCACGCTGTCGAGGAGCCCCTGCGTGTACGGGTGCGCGGGACGGTCGAGCACCTGCGCCGTCGTGCCCTGCTCGACGATGCGTCCGGCGTACATCACGCAGACGCGGTCGGCGAGCCCGGCGATCACCGAGAGGTCGTGCGTGATCCAGACGAGCGCGGTGCCGGTCTCCCGGGCGAGTTTCTGCACCTCGTAGAGGATCTGGCCCTGGATCGTCACGTCCAGCGCGGTCGTCGGTTCGTCGGCGATGATGAGGTCGGGTGCGTTCAGGAGCGCGATCGCGATCGCCACCCGCTGCCGCATGCCGCCGGAGAACTGGTGCGGGTACGCCTTCAGGCGCTCGTCGGGCGACGGGATGCCGACACGCGCGAGCGCGTCGCGCGCGCGTTCGAGCGCGGCCGCCTCCCCGACGTCGTCGTGCGCGAGGATCGCCTCGGTCATCTGGCGGTCGATGCGCAGGACCGGGTTCAGCGTCATCATCGGGTCCTGGAAGATCATCGCGACGCGATTGCCGCGCAGCGCCCGCATCGACTCGGCGTCGAGCGTCGTCAATTCCCGTCCGTCGAGCCGCACCGAGCCCTCGACGACGCGTCCCGGCGGATCGACCAGTCCCATGATCGAGTAGCCGGTGATCGACTTGCCCGACCCCGACTCGCCGACGAGGCCCAGCACCTCGCCGCGCGCGAGCGTGAAGCTCACGTCGTCGACCGCCTTCACCACGCCCGCGCGGGTGAAGAAGTGCGTCCGCAGCCCCCGGACCTCCAGCACCGGCGCGTCGTCGCGCACCGGGCTCACTTCTGCAGCCTCGGGTTCAGCACGTCGCGGAGCTGGTCGGCGACCAGGTTGATCGCGACGATCGTCGCGAGCAGCGCGAGGCCGGGGAAGAAGCTGATCCAGTACTTGCCCGAGAGCAGGTACTGGTAGCCGTTGGCGATCAGGAGGCCGAGCGAAGGTTCGGTGATCGGCAAGCCCAGGCCGAGGAACGACAGCGTCGCCTCGAGCGCGATCGCGGCGGCCACCTGCACGGTCGCCACCACGATCAGCGGCGGCAGGCAGTTGGGCAGGAGGTGACGGAACACGATGCGCGCCGGCGGCAGCGCGAGGCAGCGCGCCGCCTCGATGTACTCGCGGCGCTTCTCGACCAGCGCCGCCGCGCGCACGGTGCGCGCGTAGTACGCCCACTGGACGGTGACCAATGCGGCGATCACCTTGCCGGTCCCCTGCCCCAGGACCGCGATCAGGATCAGCGCGATCAGGATCGCCGGAAACGAGAGCTGGATGTCGACGACGCGCATGACGATCGCCTCGAGGCGGCCGCCGAGGTACGCGGCGGAGAGTCCCGCCGCGAGCCCGATGGCGAGCGCGAGGAGCGTGCTCACGACGCCGACCGAGAGCGAGATCCGCAGGCCGTAGAAGATCGCCGAAAGCATGTCGCGCCCCTGGTCGTCGGTGCCGAGCCAGAAGGTCGCGCCGGTCGCGGAGGTCGCCCCCGGCGGCAGGCGGCTGTCGGTCACGTCGATCTGCGCGAGGTCGTAGGGGTTCTGCGGCGAGACCAGCGGCGCGAGGACCGCGAGGACCACGATCAGGCACAGCAGCGCGAAGCCGAAGGTCGCGACCGGGTTGGCGAAATAGTCGTCGACGAAGCGGCGGAACGGCGAGTTCGCCGCGTCCCGGGCCGTTGCCGCGGCGCGCGCCGTGCTCACGGCGTGCCGTCCGACAGGCGCACGCGCGGGTCGAGCGCCGAGTACAGGATGTCGACCGCGAGGTTGATGACGATGAACAGCGTGACGATCACGAGCAGGTAGGCCACGATGACCGGCCGGTCGAGCAGGTTGATCGAGTCGATCAGGAGCTTGCCCATGCCGGGCCACGCGAACACGCTCTCGGTGACGATCGCGAAGGCGATCAGCGCGCCGAACTGCAGGCCGATCACCGTGACGATCGGGATCAGGATGTTCCGCAGCACGTGCACGCCGATCACGCGCCGGTTCGACAGGCCCTTGGCGCGCGCGAACTTCACGTAGTCCTGCAGGAGCGCCTCGTGCGCGCCCGAGCGGGTGAGGCGGATCAGGAGCGCGACGTTGAAGAGCGCGAGGTTCGTCGCCGGCATCGCGAGATGCGCGAGGCCGTCGAGCGTGAGGAACGACAGCGGCACGCCGAGCACGTCGACGGTGGCGCCCCGCCCGTTCGACGGCAGCCAGCCCAGCATCACCGAGAACACCATGATCAGCATGAGCCCGACCCAGAACGTCGGCAGCGAGAAGCCGAGGATCGAGCCCGCCATGATCGCGCGCCCCGACGGCGCGTTCGGCTTGAGTCCGGCCCACAGCCCGAGCGGAATGCCGACGACGATCGCGATCAGCATCGCGCCGGCCGCGAGTTCGAGCGTCGCCGGCATCTTCTCGACGATGAGCCCCAGCGCCGGCGTCGAGTGCACGAACGAACGGCCGAGGTCGCCGGTCGCCGCGCCCTCGAGGAACACCAGGTACTGCTCCCACAGCGGCTTGTCGAGCCCGAGGGCTGCGATCGCCCGTTCGCGCTCGATCTGGTCGGCCTGCGGGTTGATCAGGATGTCGACCGGATTGCCGATCGCGTAGACGCCGACGAAGACGATGACCGACATCGCCAGCAGCACGACGACGCTCTGGAGGCTCCTGCGGATGACGAAGACGAGCACGGCGGCCGGGGCTCGAGGTCGGAAGAGGTCGGCCGTCGCGCAGCGTTCCGGAACCGGAGGTTCGCCGCGCGTCCCGCCTACTGCGGGATCGTGCCGGTCTCGCCTGCGCAGTGCGGCAGGTGCGCGTTCACGACGGCGTCGAGCGCGGCGTAGGTGCGGGCGTCGTCGTCGAGATCCTTCACGGCCTGGGCGCGGGCCGCGACTTCGGACAACGGCGCACCGGCGGAAGTCCACGCCTTCGCCGCGACGAGCGTTCCCCGCCGGTACTGGTAGTCGCCGCGCAACCGGCCGTCGGGGAACCACGACCGTTTCGGTCCGTCGAGCGCCCCGTTCGAGAACGATGCCTGGAGTTTCCATGGCGCGTCGCCGCCCGGCGGCGCGTTCGCGTACCACAGCGCCACCGTGCCGCTGACCACGCCCTCGTCGTAGGGAATCTGCGCGACGCGCACCCCGACCGGGGACCAGAACAGGAAGGAACTCGTGCGCTTGCCTAGGTTGAACGCGCCGATGGCACGAACGCGGCCGCCGGCGTTCGCGAGTTCGTAGATGCCGTGCGGCGATCCGTCGCGGCAGCCGCCGCGGACGACGAATTCCTGCGCGTGCCCGTACGATGCGGCAGCGCAGGCCGCGACGAGGACGATCAACCGCGCCGCTTCGCCCGCCATGCGGCCAGCTCGCCGACGATGCCGCGCCGGAACGCGAGCACGCAGACCACGAAGATCGCGCCGGTGATGTCGCGCCCGTTGCAGCGGATCGCGCCGCGCGTGGGCGTCAGGAAGTGCGTGAGCAGGTTGAAGCAGGTCGTCTTGCCGGCGCCGTTGGGGCCGATCAGCGCATGGATCGAACCCCGCCGCACGCGGAGATCGACGTCCTTCACGGCGACGAAACCCTTGAACTCCCTGGTCAGTCCGCGGGTTTCGAGGATGAAGTCGTCGGCCATCGTGGCTGCTGGCAGTTCGTCCGGCGGTCCGGGTGTTTCCCCGGGGGCCCGTCATTATCCGGGCCGGTCCTCCCGATGGCAATCGGCCCGCCGCCGGCCGGCAGGCCGGATGGCCGCCACCGGCCGACATGCCGTCGCGTCTCGGAGACCGACAAGGGAAATCCCGGGGCACCCGGCGCGGGCGAACGCTCGAGCACGAAGTCGCCCCGGAGGACTGTCATGGTCGCGCCGGAGCGACGATCGGGTGTCGCGTCGCCGCAGATCGCGCGGGCTCGACGCACGCGTTGCGCATGCTCGCTTCGGGTGCGAGTGCGCAACCGGCCGAAGCGCGTCCATCCGCGGACCGTCCCGCGATGGCGCCGCGCCGAATCATCGCCCACCATCCCCAGGCGGCGACGCAGCGCGGCGCGTGCCACGGACAAATCGCGCGCGACGCCGCGTCCGCGGAACCGCATCGAATGCTTCAGGTATCCAGCAATTTCCGATCATGCGCGGCGGGTTGTCGATCCCGAACTCCGAGGTTAGACTGCATCGCGCGCCGAACAAGAACGATCGAATGCATCTGGCGCACTCTCCCCGTGCGAAGTCTGCAGAGGACCGCGGGCCAGACGCATCGACCGCTCGACGAACAACAACGACGAATTCGGCAGCCCGACAAACCTGCTCCACCGTTGGCCGGTGCGCCGGCGAGCAGCCTCAGGAGGAATCGACATGGCTTCGACGGACCAGAAAATCTCCCGCACCGCGCTGCTCGCGATGGTGGTCGGCGGCATGGTGGGGGCGGGCATCTTCGCGCTGCCGTCGCGGTTCGGCGGCGTGACCGGTCCGATCGGCGCGATCATCGCGTGGGCGATCGCCGGCACCGGCATGTACATGCTGGCGCGCGTGTTCCAGTTCCTGGGCGAGCGCAAGCCCGACCTCGACGCCGGCGTGTTCGCCTACGCCAAGGAAGGCTTCGGCGAGTATCCGGGCTTCCTTTCGGCGTTCGGCTACTGGATCGGCAGTTGCATCGGCAACGTCTCGTACTGGGTGCTGATCAAGTCCACGCTCGGCGCCTTCTTCCCGGTCTTCGGCGACGGCAACACGGTCACGGCGATCGTCGTGGCCTCGATCGGCATCTGGCTCTTCCACTTCCTGATCCTGCGCGGCACGCAGCAGGCGGCCGCCATCAACAAGATCGTGACCATCGCCAAGGTGGTTCCGATCCTGACCTTCATCCTGATCCTGATCTTCGCCTTCAAGGCCGACCTCTTCCGCTACAACCTGTACGGCGGCGACCTCACCAACGGCGTGTTCGAGCAGGTCAAGGCGACGATGCTCGTCACGGTGTTCGTGTTCCTGGGCATCGAAGGTGCGAGCGTGTACTCGCGCTTCGCGAAGGAGCGCAGCGACATCGGCTTCGCCACGATCACCGGCTTCATCATCGTCACCTCGCTCATGGTCCTGGTGACGCTGCTGCCCTACGCGGTGTTGCAGCGCGCCGACATCGCCGGCCAGACGGCGCCGTCGATGGCCGGCGTGCTCGAGGCCGTCGTCGGCCCCTGGGGGCGGTGGTTCATCAGCATCGGCGTGATCGTCTCGGTGCTGGGCGCCTACCTCGCGTGGACGCTGATCTGCGCCGAGGTGCTCTCCGCCGCCGCGCGCAACAAGGACATGCCGAGCGTGTTCGCGAAGGAGAACGCCAACAAGGTCCCGGTCGCCGCCCTGTGGCTCACCAACATCATCGTGCAGGTGATCGTGATCACGACCTACTGGTCGCGCGACGCGTTCAACCTGATGCTCGACCTGACCGCGGCGGTGTCGCTGATCCCGTTCCTGCTGTGCGCCGGCTACGGGTGGATGCTGGTCGCGCGCGGCGAGACCTACGACAGGAACCCGGAGGGCCGCACGCGGGACCTGTGGATCGCGATCGTCGCCACCTTCTACACGGCGTTCCTGGTGTATGCCGCGGGCATGAAGTTCGTCGTGCTTTCCGCCGTCCTCTACGGCCCGGGCACGATCCTCTACTACTGGTCGCGGCGCGAGCAGAACCTGCCGGTGTTCACCAAGACCACCGACTGGGTCATCTTCGTCGTCGCGATGATCGGCGCCGTCGTCGGAGTCTATTGGCTCGCGACCGGCACCATCGAGATCTGAGCGGCTCCATTCGAGAGGCGAGAGAGGAAAGCACATGGCAAACGCAAAGGAAGTCAAGTTCGGCGTCCATTCCGAAGTCGGCCAGCTGCGCAAGGTGATGGTCTGCGCGCCCGGCCGCGCGCATCAACGCCTCACGCCGTCGAACTGCGACCAGCTCCTGTTCGACGACGTGCTTTGGGTCGAGAACGCCAAGCGCGACCACTTCGACTTCGTGCAGAAGATGCGCGACCGCGGCATCGACGTGGTCGAGATGCACAACCTGCTCGCCGAGACGGTCGCCGTGCCGGAAGGCAAGAAGTGGCTCCTCGACCACCAGATCGTCCCCAACCAGGTGGGGCTGGGCTTCATCGACGAACTGCGGAGCTACCTCGAGGGGCTCTCGGATCGCGACCTCGCGGAGACGATGATCGGCGGCCTGTCGATCCACGAGTTTCCCGAATCGGTCGGCGGCAAGGCGCTGCAGGTGGTCAAGGAGGCCGCGGCGGGCACCGAGTACCTGCTCACGCCGGTGCCCAACACGCTCTACACCCGCGACACCACCTGCTGGATCTACGGCGGCGTGACGCTGAACCCGCTCTACTGGCCGGCCCGGCACGAGGAGACGATCCTCACCACGGCGATCTACAAGTTCCACCCCGACTTCGCCGGCAAGGTCAACGTCTGGTGGGGCGATCCCCAGGAGGACCACGGCCTCGCCACGCTCGAAGGCGGCGACGTGATGCCGATCGGCAAGGGCGTCGTGCTGATCGGGATGAGCGAACGCACGTCGCGCCAGGCGATCAGCCAGCTCGCGGCGGCGCTGTTCAAGAAGAAGGCGGCGAGCCGCGTGATCGTCGCGGCGATCCCGAAGATCCGCGCCGCGATGCACCTCGACACCGTGTTCACCTTCGCCGACCGCGACTGCGTGCTGCTGGCGCCCGACTTTCTCGCGAAGACGACGACGTTCTCGTACTACCCGAGCAGCCACGCGAGCGGGATCGAGTTCCGCGCCGAGAAGAAGCCGTTCGTCGACGTCGTCGCCGAGTCGCTGGGCCTGAAGAAGCTCCGGGTCGTCGAAGCCGGCGGCACCGACTACCAGCGCGAGCGCACGCAATGGGACAGCGGCGCGAACCTCGTGTGCGCGTCGCCGGGCGTCGTCTACGCCTACGACCGCAACACCTACACCAACACGCTGCTGCGCAAGGCCGGCATCGAAGTGATCACGATCGTCGGCGCGGAACTCGGACGGGGCCGCGGCGGCGGGCACTGCATGACCTGCCCGATCATCCGCGACCCGGTCGACTTCTGACGCACGCTCCGGCGCCGGGGGAGGGGCGGAGCCCCGGCGCCGTTCGCACGACCTCGCGCCGCGCACGATCGTGCGCGGCGCATCCGCTTCGCACCGCGACCACGGCGTGAGCGGCGCGTACCATGGCGACCTCGCCGTTTCCCCGGCATCCTCCCTTGCACCGCCATGAGCGCCCAGCCTCCCACGCCCGCCGCGCCCGCCGAACCGCTGTCGCTCGGCGAAGCGCTGATTCCGATCGCCAGCCTGATCCTGCTCGTCGCGCTGTCGTTCTACCTGTTCGGCGACGCGGGCGCCAAGGGCCCGAACCAGGTCGCGCTCGTGGTCGCGACGGTGATCGCGCTCTCCGTCGCGCGCCGTCGCGGCCAGTCGATGGACACGCTCCGCGACGCCGCGATCGCGAGCGTCGGCTCGGGCATGGGCGCGATCTTCATCCTGTTCGCGGTCGGAGCGCTGATCGGCACCTGGGCGCTCTCCGGCACGCTGGCGGCGATGGTCTACTACGGCCTCCAGATCCTCAACCCGCACTACTTCTACGCCACGACGGTGCTCATCTGCGCGATCGTGTCGTTCGCGATCGGCAGCTCCTGGACCGTCGTCGGCACGATCGGCATCGGGCTCATGGGGATCGCCGCGAGCATGAACCTCGATCCGGCGATCACCGCGGGCGCCGTCATCTCCGGCTCGTACTTCGGCGACAAGTCGTCGCCGCTGTCCGACACCGCCAACCTCTCGGCCGCGACGGCGGGCGCCGACCTCTACGCGCACATCAAGGAGACGGCGATCAGTTCGGCCGTCGCGGTCGCGATCGCGCTGGCCGTGTTCTGGACGATGGGCACCGACGTCGACTACCAGGGCAACGCGAAGCTCGCGCAGATCGACGCCATCTTCCACGTCACGCCGTGGCACTTCGCGCCGCTCGCCGTCGTCGTGGCGCTCGCGCTGTTCAAGGTGCCGCCGTTCACGACCATCTTCGCCGGCGCGCTGGTCGGCGGAGTGATCGCGGTGATCCTCGCGCCCGAGCGCGTGGCCGCGTTCGCCGCCGCCCGCGATGGCGTGCCCGGCTGGATCGTCCAGATCAAGGGCGTCTGGCTCGCGCTCGCCTCCGGCTACCACCACGCCTCCGGCATCGCGGCGATCGACACGCTGGTCACGCGCGGCGGCATGGAGCGCATGCTCGACACCGTGTGGCTCATCATCGTCGCGCTCGCCTTCGGCGGCGTCATCGAGAAGATGGGCGCGCTCGAGCGCCTGATGGCGCCGGTGATCGCCGCCGCGAAGTCCGCGGTCGCGCTGGTCGCGAGCCTGGTCGGCGCGGCCATCGCGACCAACATCGCCACCGCCGACCAGTACATGGCCGTCGTCCTGCCCGGGCGCATGTTCAAGGGCGCGTTCGAGAAGCGCGGCTACGCGCCGACCGTGCTGTCGCGCACGATCGGCGACACGGCGACGCCGACGGGCGCCCTGATCCCGTGGAACAGCTGCGGCGCCTACATGGCGGTCACGCTCGGCGTCGCGACGGTGAGCTACGCGCCCTGGGCGATCTTCAACATGGTGAGTCCGCTCGTCGCGATCGCCTTCGCGGCCATCGGGTTCCGCATGCCGCGCACCGCGGTCTCGCCGCAGGCCCCCGAGGCACCCGACGGACCCGCGACGGGCCGGTAGCTGCGGCCGCCTCCGGCGAGGGAAATTCCGGAATGCACTATCATTGCGCACTCGGCCTTGCCGAGGCGCACCGTCGATGCAACGGCGTCCCGGCGCGCCGCCGTCCGTTCCTATCCCACGGAGTCATCCCATGATCCGTCTCGCCCAGCGGCGAATCGGCCCCCGATCCCTCGCATTGCCGATGCTCGCCGCACTCGCCGTGCTCGCCGCGTGCCAGCGCGCCGAGGAGCCGCGCCCGCCCGAGGTCCGGCCGGTCCGCGCGCTGACCATCACCAAGGCGCTCGCCGGCGACGTCGTCGCGCTCAACGGCACGGTGCAGGCCCAGACCGAGATCAACCAGGCGTTCCGCATCGGCGGACGCCTGGTCGAGCGCAGCGTCAGCATCGGCGACACGATTCATCCGGGCCAGCCGATCGCCCGCCTCGACCAGCAGAACGAGCAGACGAGCCTCCTCGCCGCCCGCGCGCAGCGCGACGCGGCGATCGCCCGGCAGACCGAGGCGCAGAGCATGTACGTCCGGATGCGCGATCTGGTGAAGGAGCGCGCGGTGTCGCAGGCGCAGTTCGAGTCGGCACAGACCGCCGCCCGCGCCGCCGACTCTGCCGTGGAGTCCGCGAATTCGCAGGTGACGCTCGCGCAGACGCGCGTGGACGACACCCGGCTGGTCGCGGACGTCGCGGGCGTGGTCACCGCCCAGGGCGCCGAGCCGGGCGAGGTGGTCGGCGCCGGGCAGATGATCGTGCAGGTCGCGCGCGACGGCGCCCGCGACGCGGTGTTCGACGCGCCGCCGCGCGCCAAGGCCGCGCTCGCGCTCAAGACGCCGATCGCCGTCGCGCTCACCTCCGATCCCGAGATCACCGCGCAGGCGCTGGTCCGCGAGATCTCGCCACGCGCCGATCCGCTCACCGGCACGTTCCGCATCCGCGCGAGGCTCCCCAGCCCCCCCGCGCAGATGAGCCTGGGCTCGACCATCACCGGCCGCCTCACGCTCGCCGCCACCGAAGTGATCGAGATCCCGCCCTCCGCGGTGGTCCGCTCGGATCGGCAGGCCGCGGTCTGGGTCGTCGACCCGAAGACCGGCACGGTCGCGGCGCGGACGATCGAGATCCGCTCGTCGGACCCCAACCGCGTCGAGGTGGCCTCGGGCCTCGCCCCCGGTGACGTGATCGTCACCGCCGGCGTGCAGGCGCTGCGCCCCGGCCAGAAGGTGAGCATTCTCAAGGCGCAACCGTGATCGGCCCGAATCTCTCGGCGTGGTCGCTCAAGCGGCCGTCGCTGATCGTCTTCCTGACGATCATCGTGGTGGCCGCCGGCTACTTCGCGTTCGAGAAGCTCGGCCGCGACGAGGATCCCCCGTTCACCGTCCGCACGATGATCGTCGCGGCGGCGTGGCCGGGCGCGACCGTCGAGGACACGCTCTCGCAGGTGACCGAGCGCCTCGAGCGCACGCTGCAGGAGACGCACAAGTTCGACGTCGTGCGGAGCTACACGACGGCCGGCCAGACGACGATCTTCGTCGATCTCGACGACACGACCGACACCGCCGACATCCCCGACGTCTGGTACCGGGTGCGCCGGAACATCTCCGACATGCGCCTCACGCTCCCCCAGGGCGTGATCGGCCCGTTCTTCAACGACGACTTCGGCGACACCTTCGGCATCATCTACGGCTTCACCGCGGACGGGTTCACGTTCCGCGAGCTGCGCGACTACGTCGAGGCCGCCCGCTCGAAGCTCCTGCAGGTGCCCGACGTCGCGAAGATCGAGATCGTCGGCGCGCAGGACGAGCGCATCTTCCTCGAGTTCTCGACCGCGACGCTCGCGAGCCTGCGGCTCGATTTCAGCACGATCATCGGGACGCTGCAGGCGCAGAACGTACTGCGTCCGGCGGGCGTCATCCAGACCGGCAGCGAGCGCGTGTACCTTCGCGTCAGCGGCGCCTTCGACAACGAGCGCGACATCGAGGCGGTGACGTTCCGCTCGGGCGACCGCATCTACCGGCTGGGCGACATCGCCAAGGTCCGGCGCGGCACGGTGGACCCGCCGACGCCGATGTTCCGCGTCAACGGCAAGCCGGCGATCGGACTCGCGATCGCGATGCGCGATCGCGGCGACATCCTCGCGCTGGGCGCGAACATCCGCGAGGCGATGGCCGACGTCAAGGCGGCGCTGCCGGTGGGCATCGAGCCGGTCCTCGTCGCCGACCAGTCGTCGATCGTCGACCACGCGATCAACGACTTCCTGCTGTCGCTGTGGCAGGCGATCGCCATCATCCTCGTCTGCAGCTTCCTGAGCCTCGGCGTGCGCCCCGGCATCATCGTCGCGCTGGCGATCCCGATCACGCTGGCGCTCGTGTTCACCGTGATGGACCTGCGGCACATCGCGCTGCAGCGCGTGTCGCTCGGCGCGCTCATCATCGCGCTGACGCTGCTCGTCGACGACGCGATGACCACGGTCGACGCGATGCTTCGGCGCCTCAAGGCCGGCGACTCCAAGGACGACGCGGCATCGTTCGCCTACCGGACGCTCGCGGCGCCGATGCTGATCGGCACGCTGGTCACGATCGCGAGCTTCGTGCCGGTCGGCTTCGCGCCCGGCGGCGCGAGCGAGGTTCTGTCGTCGCTGTTCGGCGTGGTCGCGATCGCGCTGATCGCCTCCTGGCTCGTCGCGGTGATCCTGGGACCGATCCTCGGGAAGGCGATCCTCAAGGCCCCGGAGAAGAAGGCCGACGACAAGCCGAGCAAGCTCGTGTCCGGCTACGCGGCGTTCCTCGGCGCGGCGATCCGCTTCCGCTGGATCACGATCGGCATCACCGTCGGAGCGTTCGTCGCGGCGATGCTCGCGCTGCCGCTCGTGCCGCGCCAGTTCTTCCCGTCCTCCGACCGGCCCGAGCTGCTGGTCGACCTGACGCTGCGCCAGAACGCGTCGATCCACGCGAGCGAAGACGTCGCGAAGCGCGTCGAGGCGCTGCTCGACGGCAACCCGGACGTCGAGCGCTACAGCACCTGGGTCGGGCGCGGCGCGATCCGCTTCTACCTGCCGCTGTCGGTCCACCTCGCCAATCCGTTCTTCTCGCAGATCGTCGTGATCGCGAAGAGCATCGAGGCGCGCGAGCGCCTGCAGGCCCAGCTCGAGGAGAAGCTCGCGGTCGAGTTCCCGGCGGTCGTGGCGCGCGTCTCGCCCCTCGAGATGGGTCCGCCGGTCGGCTGGCCGATCCAGTACCGGATCGTCGGTCCCGACAAGGACGAGATCCGCCGGATCTCGGAGAATGTCGCGCAGATCCTCGCCGGCGACACCCGCGTGCGCAACGTCAACTACGACTGGATGGAGCCCGCGCGGCAGGTGCGCGTCCAGATCGACCAGGACGAGGCGCGGCGGCTCGGCGTGAGTTCGGGCGCGATCGCCGCGATGATGAACGCCGCGGTCGCCGGCACGACGATCACCCAGGTGCGCGACGACATCTACCTCGTCAACGTCGTGGCGCGCGCGACCGAGGGCGAGCGCGCCTCGTTCGAGAACCTGTCGACGCTGGCGGTCGCGACGCCCACCGGACGCATGGTCCCGCTGTCGCAGTTCGCCCGATTCTCCGAGGAGCAGGAGTTTCCGCTGGTCTGGCGGCGCGACCGCGTGCCCACGCTGACGGTGCGCGCGGACGTCGCGCACGGCGTGCTGCCCGAGTCGGTGGTGGTCGCATTGAAGCCGGCGCTGGACGCCTACCAGGCGAAGCTGCCGCGCCCCTACCGGATCGAGACCGGCGGCATCTACGAGAGCAGCAACGACTCGTCGGCCAACGTGTTCTCGGTCGTGCCGATCATGATCCTGCTGATGCTCACGTTCATGATGATCCTGCTCACGAGCTTCCGGCGGCTCGCGATGGTGGTCGCCATCCTCCCGCTCGGCCTGATCGGCGTGGTGGGCGCACTGCTCGTCTTCCAGCGGCCGCTCGGCTTCGTCGCGATCCTCGGCATTCTCGCGCTGATCGGCATGATCGCGAAGAACGCGGTGATCCTGATCGTGTCGATCGAGGCGGAGCGCGAGGCCGGCAAGAGCGTCGTCGACTCGGTCTACGCGGCCGCGAAGGACCGCCTGACGCCGCTCGTGCTGACCGCGATCTCGACCGTGCTCGGCCTCATTCCGATCGCGCCGACGATCTTCTGGGGACCGATGGCGATCGCGATCATGGGCGGGCTGCTCGTGGCCTCGCTACTGACGCTGATCCTGCTGCCGGTGCTCTACATCACGCTGTTCGGCCGCGAGGACGCGAAGAAGGGCGCGGCGGCGGCTGAGGCGGCCTGAACGCGCGACGGGACCGGATGGCCGCATCCTCCGACGCAGCCGCCCGGTCCGCGGATGTACCGCCGCCCGCGGTGGCGACGCTCGACCTGCACCTGCAGGAGTCGCGCCAACTCTTCAACATGATGGATCCGGCGCCGTTCCGCGAGCGCGACCTCGACCCGGCGGCCGAGGCCTACATCGTCGACTGGGGCCGCGAGGCCCCCGCGCGCGGACCGCTGGCGCTCGTCGTGCATCTCCGGCCCGAACTCGCGACGCCGGCCACCGCATCGATCCTGCGCGACGCGCTTCACTCCTACTTCCGTGATCGCGCGGTGGCGGCGCGCCGTGACCTGAAACGCCTGTTCCGCGACGGGCGCATCAGCCTCGCGATCGGCCTCGCGTTCCTCGCGATCGCCTTCGTCACCGCCGAGATCCTCGTCGGCCATTTCTCGAAGGAGAGCTACGCGACGATCGTCAAGGAGAGCTTGGTGATCGGCGGCTGGGTCGCGCTGTGGCGCCCGATCGAGATCTTCTTCTACGACTGGTGGCCGATCCTGCGCGAGGCCCGGCTCTTCGACCGACTGGGCGCGATGGAGGTGCGCGTGGTCGCCGCACCGGCCGCATCGACGTGAGCGCGCGCGGAGGCTCCGTTGCGACGGCGGCGCAGCGTGGCGCCGCGTTTCTCGCCCTCTGGCTCGTGCTGCTGCCGAGCCTCGCGCCGGGCGACCTCGCGGTCGGCGTGATCGCCTCGGGCCTCGCCACCGCGGCAAGTCTCGCGCTGCTCCCGCCGCAGCGCGGAGGCGTCCGCTTCGTTCCGCTGCTCGCCGGGATCCCGCGCTTCCTCTGGCAGTCGATCGTCGCCGGCGTCGACGTCGCCCGCCGCGCTCTCGCACCGAACCTGCCGCTCGCGACCGGCTTCGTCGACTACCGGAGCGCGCTGCCGCGCGGCCACGCCCGCAACGCCTTCGCGACGATCACGAGTCTGATGCCGGGCACGCTCCCCTGCGGCGAGCACGCCGACGCGATCGAGTTCCACTGCCTCGACGTCGAACAGCCGGTCGTCGCTCAGCTCGCCGAGGAGGAACGCCGCCTCGCCGCGGCGCTCGCCCCGGATGCCGCCCATGGGTGAGTTCCTGCTCGCCGCCGCCGGGTTCGTGTTCGCGATGACGGCGCTCGGACTCGTGCGCGTGCTGCGCGGCCCGGGCGACGCCGACCGGATGATGGCGGCGCAGCTCCTGGCGAGCGGCGGCATCGGCGCCCTGCTGCTGGGCGGCATCGGCATCGGCGACCTGTCGGTCATCGACGTGTCGCTCACGCTCGCGGTGCTCTCGGCGTTCGCCTCGATCGCCTTCGTGACCTTCGCGCCGCCGTCCGACGGCGAGGACGCCGACCGATGAGCGCCGCGCTCGACGTCCTGACCTGCGTCGCGGTCGCCGCCGGCGCGTTCTTCTACCTCGCGGGCTCGGCCGGCCTGCTGCGCTTTCCCGATGCGCTCACCCGGCTGCACGCGCTCACCAAGGCGGACAACCTGGGACTCGGCCTGATCGTGCTGGGCCTCCTCCCGCAGGTCGGCAGCATCGCCGATGCACTGAAGCTCCTCGCGATCTGGATCATCGTGATGCTGTCGAGCGCGGACGCCGGCCAGTTGATCGCACGCGCGGCGCGGCGTGGCGCGGGCCGCCGGAGGCCCCCCGCGTCATGATCGTCGATGTCTTCTACGCCGCGCCGGCGTTCCTGATCCTCGCCCTCGCCGTCTACACGACCGTCGTGCGCGGCACGTTCGCCGCGACCGTGGGATTCCTCGCCTTCGGCATCGCCGTGACGATCACCTGGGTGCAACTCCACGCCGTCGACGTCGCGCTCACCGAAGCGGCGGTCGGCGCGGGACTCACTTCGCTCCTCCTCGTGCGCGCCTCGCACCGGCTCAAGGCCACCGAGGCCGCTTCGCGCGCGGAGACCCCGCGGCTCGCCGTCAAGCTCGCGGCCGGCCTCGTGGCCGGCGTCGTGGGCGGCGGGGTCGCGCTCGCCGTCCTGACGCTGCCCGATCCCGCGCCGACGCTCGCACCTGCGACCGCCGCGAACCTCGCTGCGACCGGCGTGGGCAATCCGATCACCGCGGTGCTGATGGCCTTTCGCGCGATGGACACGATGCTCGAGGCCATCGTCGTGCTGCTGGCACTCATAGGCATCTGGTCGCTCGCGCCCGACCGGGCCTGGGGCGGCCGGCCGGGTCCGCGCTACGACGCCGATCCCGACGGCATCCTCGCCTTCATCGCGCGCGTGCTTCCGCCGATCGGCATCGTCGTCGGCGTCTTCATCTTCTGGATCGGCGCCGATCACCCGGGCGGCAAGTTCCAGGGCGCGACGATCGTCGCCGCGATGTGGCTGCTCGCGATGCTCGCCGGGCTCGCCGATGCCCCGCCGACCGCCCGCCGCGGCGTTCGCGCACTGCTGGTCGCAGGCCCGATCGCGTTCCTCGCCGTCGGCGTGCTGGGCATCGTCACCGCCGGCGCGTTCCTCGCCTATCCCGAGGCCGCAGCGAAGCCGATGATCCTCGTCATCGAGTTCGCGCTGATGCCGTCGCTCGCGTTCACGCTCGGGCTCATCATGGCCGGCGCGCCCGAACGACCGGAGGACGGCCGATGAGCGGCGCCACGATCCTCGGTCTCGTCGCCGCCGCGCTCATCACGGTCGGCCTGTACGGATTCATCGTCAATCCGCAGCCCTTGCGCAAGCTCGTCGCGTTCAATCTGGTCGGCAATGGCGTGTTCCTGCTGTTCGGCGTCGTCGCGAAACGCGGCGGCGTCGCTGCAGGCACCGGCGACCCGGTACCGCAGGCGCTCCTCATCACCGGCATCGTCGTCGCGTTCGCGGCGACCGCGCTCGCGGTCACCCTGCTCCTGCGCCTCCACGAGAACTCCGGCACGACATCGCTCGCCGCCGATCCGCCTGCGCGGAAGGACCCAGCGGCATGAACCTCGCCGCGACGCCCGGAACCCCCGGCGGCCTGCTGCTGCCCGCCGCGGTGCTCGCCCCGTTCCTCGGGATGATGCTCGCGCTCGTGCTCGGGGCGCGCAACGTGCAGCGCGCCGCCGCCGTCACGATCGTTGCGGGACTGGGAATCGCCGTCGCCATCGGCGCGCACGCGACGCAGGCCGGCGCGCCGCTCGCCTACGCGCTCGGCGGCTGGGCGCCCCCGCTCGGCATTGCGCTGCGCGCCGACGGCGCGGCGATCGCGATGCTCATCGCGGTCGCGGTCGTCATCACCGGCGTCGGCCTCTACGCGAGCGGCAGCTTCGCGGCGCCCCGGGGGGCGCCGGAGGAGCGCGCGCCGACCGTCTACTGGCTGCTGCTCCTCGCCGTCTGGGGCTCGCTCAACCTCTGCTTCCTGTCGGGCGACCTCTTCACGCTCTACGTCGCGCTCGAACTCGTGACCTTCGCCGGCGTGCCGCTCGTCTGCCTCGACGGCAAGGCCGAGACGCTGCGCGCGGCGCTCCGCTACCTGGTGTTCGCGCTCGCCGGGTCGATCCTCTACCTGCTCGGCGCCGTGCTCCTCTACGGCGAGACCGGCACGCTCGACATCGCGATGCTCGCCGAGCGGGCGCGGGCCGCGCCCGCGACGTTCGTCGCGCTCGGCGCGATGACCGCGGGCCTGCTCGCCAAGACCGCGCTGTTCCCGCTGCACCTGTGGCTGCCGCCCGCGCATGCGGGCGCGCCGCCGGCCGCGAGCGCCGTGCTGTCCGCGCTCGTCGTCAAGGGGTCGTTCTTCATCGTCGTCCGGCTGTGGTTCGACGCGCTGCCGGCACTGCCCGGCCCGGCCGCCGCGCAATTCCTCGCGGCCCTCGGCGCCGGCGCGATCGTCGTGGGCAACGTGGTCGCGCTGCGGCAGGTGCGACTGAAGCTCCTCGTCGCCTACTCGACCGTCGCGCAGATCGGCTACCTGTTCCTGATGTTCCCGCTCGCGCTCGATTCCGCGACCGGCGCCATCGTGCGCGGAGACGCGATGACCGCCGGCATCCTGCAGGCGGTGTCGCACGCCACGGCCAAGGCCGCGATGTTCATGGCCGCCGGCATGATCTACGCGACGCTCGGCCACGACCGGATCACGGACTTCGCCGGTGCGGCGCGGGCGGCGCCCGCCGCCGTCCTCGCGTTCGCCCTCGGAGGCGTCGCGCTGATGGGCATCGTGCCCTCGGGTGCGTACGTCGCGAAGAAACTCCTGCTCGACGCCGCCGGCGCGAGCGGCCAGTGGTGGTGGACGGCGCTGCTGCAAGGCGGCGGCGCGCTCACCGCGGCGTACGTGGTCCTCTTCGTCGCCCGGACGCTCGCGCGGCCCTCGGTACCGTTCGAGATCGCGGCTCCGACCAACCGCTGGCAGGCGGCCGCGACGCTCGCGCTCGCCGCGTTGTCGTTCGTGCTCGCGTTCGCGACGCTGGGGCCGCTGCCCGACGGCCTCCTGTCGAGCGCGTTCTCGGCGAAGGAACTGCTGTCGACGGTCGCGATCGTCGGCGCCGGCGCGCTGCTGGCCGCGGGATTCGCGCGCCGCGCGGACGAATCCGCGCCCGCGGGCGCGTGGCGCGCGGCGTGGCTGCCGATCGGCCGCGGGTTCGAAGGCGCCGATGCGTTCCTGCGGCGCTGGCCGGTGGCGGGCATCGCGCTCGTCGCGATCACCGTCCTGTTCGTCGTGCTGGCCGCGACCCGCTGACCCCGCGGCCACGCCATGACCGGTTCCGGGGACGCGAAGCTGTCGCGGGCCGCCCTGACCGGGCTCGTCGTCGGCACGATGATCGGCGCGGGCATCTTCACGCTGCCGGGCGCGTTCGGCCGGACCACCGGCGCCCTGGGCGCGCTCCTCGCCTGGGCGATCGCGGGCGGCGGCATGCTGATGCTGGCGTTCGTGTTCCAGGCGCTCGCGGCGCGTCGTCCGGACATCGACGCAGGCATCTACGGCTACGCCGACGAGGGCTTCGGCCCCTACCTCGGCTTCAATGCGGCGCTGGGATACTGGATCGGCTGCTGCCTCGCGGGCACGTCCTGCCTCATCCTGATCAAGGCGACGCTCGGACAGTTCTTCCCGGCGTTCGGCGACGGCAGCACGACGGTCGCGATCGCGGCGGCGTCCGCGCTCCTGTGGGGCGTCCATGCCCTGGTGTTGCGCGGCGTGCGCCAGGCGGTCGCGCTCAACACGATCGCCACGGTGGCGAAGATCGTGCCGATCGGCATCTTCATCCTCGTCGCGGTCGCGGCCTTCCGGGCCGATGCGTTCTCGCTGAACCTCTGGGGCGGCGCGCCACCCGGCGCTGGAACCGTCGCGCGGCAGGCACGCGATACGCTCATCATCACCGTGTTCGTGTTCATCGGCATCGAAGGCGCGAGCGTCTATTCGCGCTACGCGCGCGACCGGTCGGACGTCGGTGCGGCGACCGTGCTGGGGTTCGTCGGAACGCTCGCGCTGCTGGTCCTGGTCACGATGACCTCGTTCGGAGTCCTGCCGCGCGAGGACCTGGCCGCGCTGCCGCAGCCGTCGATGGCCGGCGTGATGGCCGCGATCGTGGGTCCGTGGGGGCTGGTGTTCGTCAGCGTCGGCCTGCTGGTGGCGGTGCTCGGCAATTTCCTCTCGTGGCCGCTGCTCGCCTCGGAAGTCCTGCATTCCGCGGGCCGGACCGGCACGATGCCGTCGTTCGTCGCGCGGGAGAACGAGGCGAAGGTGCCCGCCGCCGCCCTGTGGTGCACGAGCGTGGCGATCCAGGCGTTCCTGCTGGTCGCCTGGGTCGCCGAGCACGCGTTCACGCTCGCGCTCAAGATGACGAGCGCGATGATGCTCATCCCCTACCTGCTCGTCGCCGGCTTCGGACTCAAGCTCGCGTGGACCGGCGAGACCTATGGTGGGGAACGCGGCCGCCGCCGCACCGACCTCGTCCGTGCGGTCCTCGCGACCGCCTACGCCGTGCTGATGATCGCGGCCGGCGGCGTGAAGCTCGTGCTGCTGTCGGCCCTGTTGTACGCGCCCGGCGCGCTGCTCTACGTCATGGCGCGCCGCGAGCGCGGCCTCGCGCTCTTCACCGCGCGCGAGGCGTTGCTGTGCGGTGTCCTCGTCGCGGCGGCGATCGTCGCGCTCTACGCGCTCGCGAGCGGCGCGCTCGCCCTCTGATCGTTCCCGCGGAGGGCCCGGGCGGTCAGTCGTCCGCGCGCCGTCCGAAGAACTGCGAGGCGGCGAACAGCACCGTGGTCACGACGATCATGATCGTCGAGATCGCGGCGATCGTCGGGTCGATCTGGTCGCGCAGCGCGAGGAACATGTTGCGCGTCAAGGTCGAATTGGCGCCGCCGCTCACGAAGAGCGCGAGGATCACCTCGTCGAACGACGTCAGGAACGACAGCAGCGCGCCGGACACCACGGCGAACCGGATCTGCGGCAGGGTGACGGTGAGGAACGCCCGCGGCCGCGATGCGCCGAGGCTTCGCGCGACCATCTCCTGGTTGGCGTCGAACTGGCGCAGCGCCGAGGTCACCACGATCAGCACCAGCGGCAGCGCGAGCATGCTGTGCGCGAGCACGAGTCCGGCGAGCGAGTTGTTGAGCTTCACCTTCACGTAGACGTAGAACACCGCGACCGCGATCAGGATCACCGGGACGATCATCGGCGTGATGAGCAGCACCCGGACCGCCTTCGCCGCCTTGAAGCGCGACGCCGCGAGACCGTACGCGGCGAGCGTGCCCAGCACCGTCGCGATCACCGACGTGAGCGCCGCGGCCTCGAACGACGTGACGGTCGCCTGCCGCCAGGCGCGCGACGCGAAGTAGTTCTCGTACCAGCGCAGCGACCACTGCCGCGGCGGGAACTCGAGGTACTGGCTGCCGGAGAACGACATCGGGACCACGATCAGCGTCGGGACGACGAGGAACGCGAGCACCAGCGCCGCGAGGACGTAGAGCCACGTCCGCGAGCGGTGGGTGATCTGCGTCTCCGATGCCGGAGCGTCGAGCCAGCTCATCGCCCCGCCTCGCCGGCCATCCCGGGCAGGCGCGAGAATTTCGACGCCACCCACAGGAAGAAGACGGTCAGCACGAGCAGCACCACGCCGAGCGAACTCGCGGCGCCCCAGTTGAAGAACAGCTCGATGTCGCTCGCGATCTGGTTCGACACCATGATGACCTTCCCGCCGCCCAGCACGGCCGGGGTGACGTAGAAGCCCAGGCAGATGACGAACACGATCAACGAGCCGGCCGCGAGCCCCGGCAGCGAGAGCGGGAAGAACACCGTCCAGAACGCGCGCACCGGCGACGCCCCGAGGTTCGCCGCGGCCTTCAGGCAGTCGCGGTCGATCGCGCGCATCGAGCCCAGCACCGGCAGCACGAGGAGCGGCAGCATGATGTGCACCATGCCCACCAGCGTGCCGAACAGGTTGTTGACCAGCGGGAGCGGCTCGCTCCACAGGCCGAGCGCCATGCCCCACTGGTTGACGAGTCCGCCGCGCTGCAGGAGCACGAGCCACGCGTAGGTGCGCACCAGGAGCGAGGTCCAGAACGGCAGCATCACCGCGATCAGGAGCAGGTTCGCGGTCCGCCGCGGCAACTGCGCGAGCACGTAGGCGAGCGGGTAGCCGAGCGCGATGCAGATTGCGGTCGTGAGGAAGCTCACCTTGAACGTCGTGACGAAGATCCGGGCGTACGCCGGCTGCTCGACGAGCCGGCGGTAGTGCACGAGCGACAGGCTGCCGTCGTCGGCCTGGAGGCTCAGCCCGAACAGCCACGCGATCGGCAGCACCATCGTGACCAGCACGAGCAATAGCGCAGGTCCGCCGAGCGAGAGGAGCGCCAGGCGCTCGACGAGTTCGTCGCGGCGCAGGCCCCGCGCATGCCCGTCGGCACTGGCGGCCCCGGTCGCCATCGCTTCAGGCGCCGTCGCGCGGGATCAGGACGGCGTCCTCGGCGGAGAATCCGAAGGTCGCGACCTCGCCCACCGGCGGCACGCGGTCGAGCGCCCCGCCGCTCGCGATGCCGCGGGCGGCGATGCGGCTGCCGTCGGCGAGCGCGGCCTGCACGAGGAAGGTGTCGCCCTGGTAGATCACGTCGGTCACGCGCGCCTCGAGCGCGTTGTGGCCGTCGCGGCGCTCGGCGTCGCCGACGCGCACCCGTTCGGGACGCAGCATGAGGAGCAGCGCGCGCCCGACGGGGACCGGAGCCGCCGTCCTGATCGGGACGCCCGCGCAGCGGCATCCGCCGTCGCGCGTGTCGACGTCGAGGAGCGTCGATTCGCCGATGAACTCGGCGACGAAGCGGCTCGTCGGGTGGTCGTAGAGCCGCTGCGGCGTGTCGATCTGCATTACGCGCCCGCCCGCGATCACCGCGATGCGGTCCGACATCGTCAGCGCCTCGCGCTGGTCGTGGGTGACGTAGATCGTGGTCGTGCCGAGCTTGTCGTGCAGCTGGCGGAGCTCGATCTGCATCAGCTCGCGCAACTGGCGGTCGAGCGCGGAGAGCGGCTCGTCCATCAGCACGATGCGCGGCTCGAACACGATGGCGCGCGCGAGCGCGACGCGCTGGCGCTGCCCGCCGGAGAGTTCGTGGACGCGGCGCGCCCCGTAGCCCTCCAGCTTGACCGTCGCGAGCGCGCCGTCCACCCGGCGCGCGACCTCCGCGGCGGGCACCTTGCGGAGCTTCAGCGGATAGGCGACGTTGCCGGCGACATCGAGGTGCGGGAAGAGCGCGTAGTTCTGGAACACCATCCCGACGTCGCGCTTGTGCGGCGGCGTGCGGATCACCTCGGTGTCCCCGAAGCGCAGGCTGCCCCCGTCGGGCCGCAGGAATCCCGCGAGCGCCATGAGCAGCGTCGTCTTGCCCGAACCGGACGGCCCGAGCAGCGTCAGGAACTCTCCGCTCGCGACATCGAGGTCGACGCTGTCGAGCGCGACCTGCGCGCCGTAGGTCTTGCGCAGCGCGCGGATCGTGATCGGGACCGCCGCGGCCCCGGTCGCGGTCCCGGCGCCGGAGCGCGGTTTCATGGCCACCGGGCCGCGGCGCGCGGCTACTCGGTCAGCATGTTCTGGTAGAGCTCGGCGGCCCGCGCCTCGTTCTTGATGTACCAGTCGAGGTCGATCGGGATCTGCTTCGCCGCGTTCTCCGGCGACGACGGCAGGCGCTTCGCGTAGGCGGCGTCGATCGT